>NZ_NFJG01000074.1:0-20910 GCF_002159755.1 Bacteroides sp. An269 | reverse complement strand
CGCTCCTGTTCTTCGTCAGATAGCCCGCTATCTTCCTCATCACAGAAGCGGAAATGCCTCAAAAACTCATCCCAAATCATCGCACGATAAATTCAAAACAGCTTCTTAATTCTTGTCAATTATTCTTCGTAAATCGAACGGGCATCTGTCCGTTTTTCAACACCCTTGTTCTGCTTGCTGAAAAAAGAAAGCAGGTCTTGTTTGCTGACGGTTCCGGTGGGGACAAAGTCTGCCGAATTCATGTATTGTGTCAGACTATAGAGCAGTTGCTTTACTTCAGGTTTCTGTTTGCTCTCAGTCGACAAGAGGTCTATTGAACTCATGATGAGTTTGCCCTTTCCGTATTTAGTTTCGAAGACGGAGGCCAGTCGGCGATTGTTTACGAAATTGTCTGTTACTTCTATGATAGGTTGCAAATCGGGCAACGAATCCATGACCAATACCTTGGAGTGTTTGACCAGGTTCCACCATTGCCAGTCGCTATGCATCTCGGTAGGGAAATGCAGAAGTGCCGGATGTTTGGGGTCGCAAAGTATGCCCATGGTTCCTGCCTGTTTGGGGAAATGGACGGGGCTCCAGAACACCGGAAGGAATTTGCCTTCCAATCCTTCCAGTTTATCGGGACGTGGAGAGAGGAGGACTTTTTTCCCTGCTTCCAAAGCCGACAGTGCCTGGCTGATGTCTTGAGTCAGCACAACATCACCGGCATTCAGTTCCTTAAGTGGAGGATATACCCATATCGACCAGCTGTTTTCCCAATCTGTATCTTCGATGGTTGCTTTCAGGTAGAGCTGGGTTGCGTTTCGCATTTTCTCTAATCCGACGTGTATTTCACCTGCGGAAGTGACGGTTCCTTTTTTGAAGGTACCGGCATCCAGTTTCCCTCGCCCCACTTCATATCCGGTCTTGTCTGTCAATTGCCACAGGATATGCTTGCCGCGGATGTCTTCTTTGTAATAGTTGGCTATTCCCACTTGTGCGGCAAAGGTTTCGTTGGTTGTCCAAGTAGCTTTTTCGCTCAGCATGCAAAAAGAAGGATGGTTTCCATACGCCGCAATGATGCGGTCGAACTCCTGGTAGAGGAAACGGTTGGTGGCGGTGTCCTTTCCTACCGTAAGTGACCAGTTGGGCAATTCCACTTGCAGGTAAAATCCCATGCGGTCTGCTACCTTGAAAGCGGCTTCGGGCGGGCAATACGAATGGAAACGCAAGTGGTTCAGTCCCCATGCTTTGGCGGTAGAGAATACTTTTTCCCAGCCGGCTTCATCGGTCGGAGGCGTTCCGGTCAGCGGAAAGATGCAGCATTCCAATGTTCCGCGCAGGAATATCCGGTTGCCGTTGATGGTAAGATAACCGTCGGTATGCCCAATCTCGCGCATGCCGAAAGTGGTTTCATAGCGGTCTGTACCCTGCCGGGTATGGCAGCTTGCCTGCAATGTATAGAGGGTGGGAGAGAACTCGTCCCACAGGCGCATGTCCTCGCCCAGTGCATATTCTTTTTCTATGCAGACCGTATCATGAGGGAATGCGGCCGGATAGGTTTGCGGCTCGTATGACTTGCCGGTCTCGGCGCAGTTGACTTGTAAGGTAACCTCTGCCTGGGTGGTCTGGGGATTGGTCCGCACCAGGACGGCTTTTACTTTTATCCGCTTGCCTGCGATGTCCGGATACACGTTTACTTGTTGTAGCTTGACATCGTTTTCCGCTTTCAGTTCCATGCGTCCCAACACGCCGTTCCATTTCACTTGTGTGTCTTCGGTATACGCATGTGCCAGTTCGCGCATGGAAATATCGTGTTGTTTGCGGTTATCTATGCGGAGGAATATAGGTGCATCCGCTGTAAGATTATTAATCTTCAGGCTGCAAGATTATTAATCTTACAAGCGCAAGATTATTAATCTTACAGCAGATGAAGCTATCTGTGTTGAAGCAAGAAGATAATAGCAGCAACCTTTTATTAAAAGATATGCACTGATAAAACCAATGCGCCTTGCTCATCGTACATTCTTGACTATTGGCTCGCATAAAGCAGGAACTAATTTCGTGTTTCGGGGAAAAAACTTTTGAAAATAGGAGATTATCGTAAAAATCTTCTATCTTTGTATTCGGGTAGAACCAACTCTTTCCCAAAACATGCGAGAAAAAGAAGAAACGTTATGCGCATCAAGTATTTGGAAACATAGGAAATTTTCAAATTGCATATTCAGATGGCATGGTGGTTCTGACGCTATAGCGTGGGCTGCTATAACTACATCTGTATACAAGGTTTCCTACGACCTCCAAGTAAAGACGTGGCATAGTTGGCTCACGTTTCCTGTAATACAAATGAAAATTCTTAGGAAGTCAACAAGAATTTTATAAGGATGAAGATGAAAAACATTTTAAGAAAACTCCCGACATTCATCGGTGTCTGTATACTGATGATTCTGACAAGCTGTACTACATCTAAATCCGTCGTCTCACAAGGTGTCAATTTATCTAAGTATAAATACGTAGCGGTTATAGACGATGATACGTACAGAATGCCCCCCGAACTTGTACAATATCAGATACAATTATACGATGCTGTCGAACAGTCGGGGTTAACATTGATAAACCAATATCGCATTAACGAACTGACACAGAGTGAGCAGTCGGCGTTATTGCTGGCGACATTCGGTGTCGCTGTAAGCCAAGAAGAAACCGTAATCACGGTCAACTTCATCGACTTCAACACCGACCGCCCTTTAGTTTCCTGCCGAGGTGCTTATACCACGTTAGGAATAAGTCACGATGCCGACATCAAAGGTGCTCTTAAACGTGTGGGTGAACAGATTTCAAAAACCTTTAAATAAACAAGTCGTGACAATCAAGAATCTTTCTTTCGTTTTATTGACGGTCCTAAGTTTTATATGGGGCGGTTGTGACAATGAAGATACTTCAGGAGACAGTTATGCGGATATCATCATGCAGGTATCCGAAACAACGGTTTGGGAGTCCGTATGGGGAAGTAATGTTCCAATGGAATACATGCTTGTAAAGGAGCCGTCTGATACGGAATGGCAGCGTCTTGTCATGGGCAGCATCGAAGGCTTTGAATACGTGCAAGGACATGCCTACGAATTGAAAGTGCGCAAAACCACTCTCGCCAATCCACCGCAGGACGGGATGAATTGCACTTATCGGCTGATTGAAATACTAAGCGATACACAACCGGACACACCTGTCACGCCCGAAGAATGGCCCGAAGAAGCAAAATTCAAGCTTAAAATGGTGCAACTGACTCCGTTTATGTATTTAGATACACCGCTGGCGGCACCCTTCGACTTGTTGACATTCAGAATACTCGACCATCGGGATGAATACACTCCCTTTGGCAATCCGGAGTTCCTGCAATACTATGATTCGATTGTGATGTCGTCTCCGGTCATGCCTGACACCTATTCTATTCTTCAACGGAAAAAAGGTGATAGTGGAACGTCTGAAAGCTACACATCGCAATGGAGCTCGTATTTTTTCGAGAAAAGCGATTTCCTGATATCGCTTAAAGGATACAAGGATGGCGAGGTGAAGTATGAATATACAATTGAACAGATTATGCGTGAAAGGGATTTTCTCGGTATAGATTGGGAAAGAGGAAGTATTGCGGTTGCCAACCCACAGACTCACACCATTTATTGTGTACTTGATACCCGTTATGAGTTTCTGTTGACCAACACCCAACAGCGCAACAATACCCCTTTCGTGGAAATCAGGGTAGCGGCCGCATCCCATCTTACTGATGCCGAAAATCTTCAAAGGCAGGAAGACGGGCTGCGTTGGCTGCTGACAAAATATTTGGAAAAAACATCCGAGACAACCGCCAGTTTCAAGACATTGCCCGAAGATGCCAGCATCGTGGAAACTTACGGCAATGATACTACACGTGTAGCGCTTCTTCATTTCGAGGGTGATGACTTTCATGAAGAATGTTATTATCTGATCGCCGAACCGAAATAACATCTAAAGCCCTTATGTTTTTGATGGTGATATTGCAAGAGATTGTAAGATAGGAATTACAAAATAATTTTGTATATTCGGCACGTAAAACAACTTTAGATATTTCTGCCATGATACGATTGAAAGACGGATTTGACGGTGAAAGGGCGTTGGTGCTTCCGCAGCTCATTACCCAGTTTATGGAAAAAGACCCGTTGCTCGCCGCCCTCCATATTACTGATATCGGTTATTACCCGAAGGCAAGTCATCACTTTAGGGAACGGACAACTCCTATCAATCAGTTTGTGTTCATTTATTGTATAGATGGAGCGGGTTGGTACCGTGTTAACGGATATACTTACGAGGTGCACGAAAACCAGTATTTTATACTTCCGGCAGGAATGCCACATGCCTATGGGGCAGACGAGGGTAATCCATGGACGATTTATTGGATTCATTTCAAGGGAACTTTGGCTTCTTGTTATGCTAAAAATGCTGCGCAGCCTATGGAAATTTTGCCCGAGAAACATTCGCGCATCAATAATCGCATCAACTTGTTTGAGGAGATTTTTCTTACACTGAAGTCGGGCTATAGCAACGAGAATCTGTATTATGCATCTTCGCTTTTTCATCATTATTTAGGCTCGTTGCGTTATGTCCAACAATACCGTGCGGCTTATGGTGGGCGGACAGATGATGAAGGACTTGTTGATGTGACTATACATTATATGAAAGAGAATCTGGAAAAACGGCTTACACTTCAGGAGCTGACGGCGCAAAGTGGTTATTCGGCTTCACATTTCTCGATGTTGTTCAAACGGAAGACGGACACAGTGTGTTGGAGTATTTCAACTTGATGAAGATACAGGAGGCCTGTTTCTTGCTTGACTCGACTGACATGAAGGTCAATCAGATCTGTTACAAGGTAGGCATAGATGATGCCTATTACTTTTCGCGTCTGTTCAACAAGATTATGGGCATGTCGCCTTATGCTTACCGGAAAGCCAAGAAGGGATAAGGCAGGAATCCAGCTGTGTTAAATTGAATTAAAAATGAAATAATTATTCTTATATTTTGTAGTGCGTCAGATTATTTGTATCTTTGCAGGCGAGATGAAAAAGAAGGTGGAGGGGCGGTAAGGCTCCTTTTTTTATTCACTATTAATATTGCATGATAGACAAACAAGCAGTGACCCGTATAGTTGAAGAATGGCTGGACGGGAAAGATTATTTTCTGGTAGATGTCTCTGTAAGCCCAGATGACAAAATCGTAGTAGAAATAGACCATGCCGAAGGGGTGTGGATTGACGATTGTGTAGAGTTGAGCCGGTTTATCGAGTCGCGGCTGAACCGGGAAGAAGAGGATTATGAACTGGAGGTCGGTTCGGCAGGTATCGGACAGCCTTTTAAAGTGTTGAAACAATACTTGATGCATATCGGTAAAGAGGTAGAAGTGATGGATGCTGCCGGCAAGAAATGGACCGGTATCCTGAAAGCAGCCGACGAAGCTGGTTTTACGATTGCGATAAAAGTGAAGGTGAAGCCGGAAGGGGCGAAACGTCCGCGGCTGGAGGAACAGGACAAGGCTTTTGCATACGATGAGATAAAATACACCAAATACTTAATTAGCTTTAAATAGATGTTATGGCGAAGAAAGAACCTGCAGTCAGTTTGATTGACACGTTTTCGGAATTTAAGGAGTTGAAAAACATAGACCGCACCACGATGGTAAGCGTGCTGGAAGAGTCGTTCCGCAGCGTGATAGCCAAGATGTTCGGTTCGGATGAGAATTACGATGTAATTGTGAATCCCGATAAAGGGGATTTCGAGATATGGCGCAACCGTGAGGTGGTGGCAGATGAAGACTTGACCGACCCTAACCGACAGATAGCACTGAGTGAAGCACGGCAGATAGATGCTTCGTATGAAGTGGGTGAGGAAGTGACCGATGAGGTAATCTTCGAGAAGTTTGGGCGGCGTGCCATCCTGAACCTGCGGCAAACGCTCGCTTCGAAGATATTGGAGCTGGAGAAAGATAGCTTGTATAACAAGTATATCGACCGTGTAGGTACGGTGATGGCTGCCGAGGTATACCAGATATGGAAGAAGGAAATCTTGCTGTTGGACGATGAAGGGAACGAATTGTTGCTGCCGCGTACCGAACAGATACCGGGTGACTTTTACCGTAAAGGTGAAACGGTACGTGCCGTAGTAGCACGGGTGGACAACAAGAACAATAACCCGAAAATCATTTTGAGCCGTACCTCGCCGATGTTCCTGCAGCGGTTGTTCGAACAGGAAGTGCCTGAAATAGCAGACGGGTTGATTACTATCCGGCGTATAGCGCGTATTCCCGGCGAACGGGCAAAGATTGCAGTAGAGTCATACGATGATCGTATCGATCCGGTAGGTGCGTGTGTGGGGGTAAAAGGTTCGCGTATTCACGGCATAGTGCGTGAGTTGCAGGGCGAGAACATTGATGTTATCAATTACACGGCCAACTTGCAGCTGTTTAT
Organism: Bacteroides sp. An269; assembly: GCF_002159755.1. Classification (NCBI taxonomy): domain Bacteria; kingdom Pseudomonadati; phylum Bacteroidota; class Bacteroidia; order Bacteroidales; family Bacteroidaceae; genus Bacteroides; species Bacteroides sp. An269. The sequence continues at coordinate 14,438 of NZ_NFJG01000074.1, read as the reverse complement.
CCAGCGTGCACTGAGCCCTGCCAAGGTGTCGAGCATCGTGATGCACGAAGAAGAGAAGAAGGCAGAAGTGTACCTGAAACCGGAAGAAGTGTCACTGGCTATCGGTAAGGGAGGTATGAACATCAAGCTGGCAAGTATGCTGACCGAATACACGATAGACGTATACCGCGAGGTGGAAGAAGGTACAGTAGATGAGGATATCTATCTTGACGAATTCAAGGATGAGATAGACGAATGGGTGATAAATGCTATTAAAGGCATTGGCATCGATACAGCCAAGGGTGTGCTGAACGCTCCGCGTGAGATGTTGATTGAGAAAGCCGACTTGGAAGAGAATACGGTAGACGATGTCTTGAGAATACTGAAGGCGGAGTTTGAAGGCAACCAGTAACGTTTGCCATTTACCATTTACAATTTACAATTTGTCTTTATTACAGTGCGCAGAATTGTACATCTGTAAATGGTCCCGAAATGGTAGACTGCAAACGGTGAATGCCCGAATGGTAAATTGTAAATGGTAAATTGTAAAGGGAATGATGATAAGACTGAATAAAGTAACAAGAGATTTGAATGTGGGGATAGCTACAGCGGTCGACTTCTTGCAACGGAAGGGATATGCTGTGGAAGCGAATCCGAATGCGAAAATAACCGATGAACAATATGCTGCACTCGTAAAAGAATTCAGCAAAGACAAGGATTTGAAGATAGAGTCGGAAAAAATATTTCAGGAACGCCAGAATAAAGAGCGTAGTAAGGCTTCTGTTTCGATAGAAGACCTGCACGGGGGAAAGGCACAGCCTGAAATGATAGAAATAGAAGTGCCAGAGGAAAGCCGTCCACGCTTCAAGCCCGTAGGAAAGATTGATTTGGACAGTCTGCGTACTGGAAAGAAGTCTGCAGGCGGACAGGCAAGCGCAAAAGAAAAGGATGCAAAGGTTTCTTCTGCTTCAGGAAAAGAACAGCAGGCAGATACGGAAGTGAAACCTGTACAACCGCAGGCGGAGCCTGAAGTAACGGAAACGGGGACGGCTCCCCGACCGGCAGCACAGCCGGATGAAAAGCCGGAACAACCAGAACAAGAAAAAGCTGAGGAACAGAAACCGGAGCCGATGGAAGAAAAGAAAGAAACAATAGAGGCACAGAATGTGCAGGGTAAGACAGAAGACGGGATATTCAAGATACGTCCTACCGAGTTCAAGTCGAAAATCAATGTAGTGGGACAGATTGATCTTGCTACGCTGAATCAGTCGACTCGCCCGAAGAAAAAAACAAAAGAAGAAAAACGTAAGGAACGGGAGGAAAAAGACCGCCAGCGGCAAGAGCAACGCCGGCAGATGAAAGATGCCATTATTAAGGAAATACGGAAAACCGATGAAAAAACTGAAAAAGCAGGAGATGGTGATAACACGGCAAACAGTAAGAAGAAACGTAACCGTATAGGAAAAGAACGTGTGGACATCAATACAGCTGCAAGTCAGGTTTCGCGGGGTGGAGAAAGTAGTGGAAAATCGGGAAAGAATGCCCAAGGGGGCGGCAAGCATGCCAAAGACCGTTTTAAGAAAGCCGTAGCAAAACCTGAAGTGAGTGACGAGGATGTAGCAAAACAGGTGAAAGAAACCTTGGCACGCCTGACCAGCAAGGGAAAGAATAAGGCTGCCAAGTACCGGAAAGAAAAACGTGAAATCATACAGAACCGCCAGCTGGAGCAGGAAGAACAGCAGGAAGAGGAAAGCAAAGTGTTGAAGCTGACCGAGTTTGTGACAGCTAATGAACTGGCGAACATGATGAACGTGCCGGTAACGCAAGTCATCTCTACGTGTATGAGCGTGGGTATCATGGTGTCTATCAACCAGCGTCTGGATGCTGAAACCATAAACTTGGTAGCAGAGGAATTTGGCTTTAAGACAGAATATGTAAGTGCAGAAGTGGCACAGGCGGTTGAGGAAGAAGCTGATGCAGAAGAAGACCTACAGCCTCGGGCACCGATTGTAACGGTAATGGGTCACGTAGACCACGGAAAAACTTCGTTGCTCGACTATATCCGTAAAGCGAATGTGATAGCTGGTGAGGCTGGAGGTATCACACAGCACATTGGTGCTTATAACGTGAAGCTGGAGGACGGGCGCCACATTACTTTTCTGGATACTCCGGGACACGAAGCGTTTACGGCTATGCGTGCCCGCGGTGCAAAAGTAACAGATGTGGTGATTGTCATTGTTGCAGCAGATGATAACGTGATGCCGCAGACCAAGGAAGCCATCAATCATGCGATGGCGGCAGGCGTGCCCATTGTGTTTGCCATCAACAAGATAGACAAGCCCAATGCCAACCCTGATAAGATAAAGGAAGAGCTGGCACAGATGAACTTCCTGATAGAAGAATGGGGAGGCAAGTACCAGTCGCAGGACATTTCGGCCAAGAAAGGTACGGGTGTGAAAGAACTTTTGGAAAAGGTATTGCTGGAAGCCGAGATGCTTGACTTGAAAGCGAATCCGAACCGTAAAGCTACAGGCTCTATCATTGAATCTTCGCTGGATAAAGGACGTGGTTATGTAGCTACGGTACTGGTATCGAACGGTACGCTTCACGTAGGTGATATCGTGCTGGCTGGAAAATATTATGGCAAGGTGAAGGCTATGTTCAACGAGCGTGGCCAACGCATGAAAGAGGCCGGTCCGTCGGAGCCTGTATTGATTTTAGGATTGAATGGTGCTCCGGCAGCGGGTGATACATTCCATGTATTTGATAGTGAACAGGAAGCACGTGAGATTGCCAATAAGCGTGAACAGTTGCAACGCGAACAGGGATTGCGTACCCAGAAGATGCTGACACTGGATGAGGTAGGGCGCCGTCTGGCATTAGGTGATTTCCATGAACTGAACATCATTGTGAAAGGTGACGTGGACGGTTCGGTAGAGGCATTGAGCGATTCACTTATCAAACTTTCTACTCCACAGATACAGGTAAATGTCATTCATAAGGGCGTAGGACAGATTTCGGAGTCGGATGTATCGCTTGCTGCAGCTTCGAATGCCATTATCGTGGGATTCCAGGTGCGTCCTTCGGGAAGTGCGGCAAAGCTTGCCGAGCAGGAAGGTGTAGATATCCGCAAATATTCCATTATCTACGATGCTATCGAAGAGGTGAAGGCTGCAATGGAAGGTATGCTTGCTCCTACGGTGAAAGAACAGGTTACTGCCACTATCGAAGTGCGTGAGGTATTCAATATCAGCAAAGTGGGTATGGTAGCCGGTGCAATGGTAAAGACCGGCAAAGTGAAACGTACCGACAAGGCACGTCTGATCCGTGACGGTATCGTGATTTATACAGGAAACATCAATGCCTTAAAACGCTTTAAGGATGATGTGAAGGAGGTGGGTACCAACTTCGAGTGTGGTATCAGTCTTACGAACTGCAACGATATCAAGGTGGGTGATGTGATAGAAACCTACGAAGAAGTGGAAGTAAAACAAACGTTGTAATCAATGAATAACTAACAGTGGACTATGAATAACGGAACTATGTTTGTCTCACCGTTATTCATAGTTCACTGTTAGTTATTCATTGTTAAGTATTAATTAATTATTAATTAGGAAGTGTCTTCGCTGGATTGGTTAATAACGGCAATAGTGGCAATGGGGGCGGCGGTAGGTTTTTGGAAAGGTGCCATCCGTCAATTGGCTTCCATCGTAGGGCTTTTGGCTGGCTTGTTGCTGGCGCGTGCTCTGTTTGTGGCCGTAGGTGACCGGCTAGGCGAAGCGTTAGGTACCTCGGTAGCACTGGCACGTGGCTTGGCTTTCGTGCTTATCGGTGTAGGGGTGCCTTTGTGTTTTCTGATACTTGGCTCGTTGCTCACCCGGCTTGCCGAAGGGCTTCGGTTGGGATTCGTAAACCGGTGTCTGGGAGCAGGGTTGGGAGGCTTGAAATTTGTATTGCTGCTAAGTATTGTGCTTCGTATCCTTGCATTTGCCGATGGTGAAGATTATTTAATCGGCCGAACCACAAAGGAACAATCGTTGTTCTATATTCCGGTGAAGGATGTGTCGGGCTATTTCTACCCGGCAATGAAAGATATGACTAATCATTTAACCGACTGAACTATGCAGTTAGAACCCAATAAATATGTAAAAGAACTGACCCGTGAGAAGTATAAATATGGCTTCACTACGGACATTCATACCGATATTATCGATCGTGGGCTGGACGAAAATGTGGTAAGGCTTATCTCGGCAAAAAAGAACGAGCCTGAATGGTTGCTCAATTTCCGCCTGAAAGCTTACCGCCACTGGCTGACAATGGATATGCCCACCTGGGCACATCTTACGATTCCTGATATCGACTACCAGGCTATATCGTATTATGCCGACCCTACACGTAAGAAAGAGGGTCCGAAGAGTCTTGATGATGTAGACCCCGAACTGTTGAAAACATTCAATAAGCTGGGGATTCCGTTGGAAGAACAGCTTGCATTAAGTGGTATGGCGGTAGATGCGGTGATGGATTCGGTGTCGGTAAAGACTACCTTTAAGGAAACATTGATGGAGAAAGGCATTATCTTTTGCTCTATCAGTGAAGCGGTACGCGAACATCCTGACTTGGTAAAGAAATACTTAGGTTCGGTAGTAGGGTATCGTGACAATTTCTTTGCAGCTCTCAATTCGGCAGTGTTTAGTGACGGTTCGTTTGTTTATATTCCTAAAGGTGTCCGGTGTCCGATGGAACTTTCTACTTATTTCCGTATTAATGCTGCAGGTACCGGACAGTTCGAACGGACACTTATTGTGGCAGATGATGACAGTTATGTGTCGTATTTGGAAGGATGTACGGCTCCGATGCGTGACGAGAATCAGCTTCATGCAGCTATTGTGGAAATTGTGGTGCTTGACCGTGCTGAAGTGAAATACTCTACAGTGCAGAACTGGTATCCCGGTGATGCCGAGGGTAAGGGAGGGGTATATAACTTTGTTACCAAGCGGGGCATTTGTAAAGGTGAAGGCAGTAAGTTATCATGGACGCAGGTAGAAACCGGTTCTGCCATTACTTGGAAATATCCCAGCTGTATTCTGAGCGGTGACAACTCGACTGCCGAATTTTATTCAGTGGCGGTTACGAACAATTACCAGCAGGCAGATACGGGAACGAAAATGATTCATCTGGGACGTAACACTCGTTCTACCATCGTCAGCAAGGGCATCAGTGCCGGACGAAGTCAGAACTCTTATCGTGGACTGGTGCGTGTGGCTGAACGGGCGGATGGTGCGCGCAACTATAGCCAGTGCGATTCACTCTTGTTGGGTAGCGAGTGTGGCGCACATACATTTCCCTACATGGATATCCATAACGAGACGGCAGTGGTAGAACACGAAGCTACTACTTCGAAAATATCAGAAGATCAGCTTTTTTATTGTAACCAACGTGGTATTTCTACCGAAGACGCAGTCGGTTTGATTGTGAACGGATATGCTAAAGAGGTGTTGAACAAGCTCCCGATGGAGTTTGCCGTGGAAGCGCAAAAGCTGCTTTCGGTTTCGTTGGAGGGAAGCGTAGGATAATGAAGAATTAAGAATGAAGAATGATGAATTAAATATGCAATGAGGGATGGGGGATGAGGAATCTGTTGATTCTTCATTCTTCATTCTTCATTCTTAATTTATAAAAGTTTATGTTAGAAATAAAAGATTTACATGCCTCGATTAACGGCAAAGAGATATTAAAAGGAATCAACCTGAGTGTGAAGACTGGCGAAGTGCATGCCATTATGGGACCGAACGGTTCGGGAAAGAGTACGCTGAGTAATGTATTAGTAGGACATCCGGCATATGAGGTGACTCGCGGTTCGGTCACTTTCGACGGGAAAGACCTTTTGGCTATGAGTCCGGAAGACCGGAGCCATGAAGGATTGTTCTTATCGTTCCAGTATCCGGTAGAGATTCCGGGAGTGAGCATGGTGAACTTTATGCGCACGGCAGTAAACGAGCAACGTAAGTATAAGGGGCTTCCTGCACTGACGGCAAGCGAATTCCTGAAACTGATGCGCCAGAAGCGCGAGGTAGTGGAATTGGACAGCAAGTTGGCAAACCGTTCGGTGAACGAAGGCTTTTCGGGTGGTGAGAAGAAGCGGAACGAAATCTTCCAGATGGCTATGTTGGAACCGAAGCTGAGCATTTTGGATGAAACAGATTCGGGGCTGGATATCGATGCATTGCGCATTGTGGCAGAAGGTGTGAACAAGTTGAAGACACCGGAAACCAGTTGCATTGTCATTACCCATTACCAACGTTTGCTGGATTATATCAAGCCAGATATAGTACATGTGCTTTATAAAGGACGCATAGTGAAAACGGCTGGACCTGAATTGGCACTGGAACTGGAAGAAAAAGGATATGACTGGATCAAGAAAGAATTGGGAGAGTAAGTGTATGAAAGCGGAACAACAGTATATCGACCTTTTTACGCAGTATGAGGCACTTCTCTGCCGTAACAGTGCTGAGGCGATGAATGCCCCGCGTGCCAAGGCTTTTGCCGATTTCGAACGCTTGGGCTTTCCTACGCGTAAAGAGGAGGATTATAAATATACGGAGGTGGGGAAGTATTTTGCTCCCGACTTCGGGTTGAATCTGAACAGGTTGGAATTTCCTGTCAACCCGTATGAAGTGTTCAAGTGTGATGTGCCGAATATGAGTACTTCGCTTTATTTCGTAGTCAATGACACGTTTGATAAGCATGTGCATCCTTCGGCTCAATTGCCCGAAGGAGTATTGTTCGGTAGCTTGAAGGATATGGCCAGACTCTATCCGGACCTGATAAAGTCGTATTATGGAAAGCTTGCCGATACATCGCAAGACGGGCTGACCGCGTTCAACACGATGTTTGCACAAGACGGTGTGCTGATGTATGTCCCGAGTGGCGTGGTGATGGAACGGCCTGTCCAGTTGGTAAATATCCTGCGTGCCGATGTTGATTTTATGGTGAACCGCCGTTTATTGGTTATCGTAGAAAAAGATGCGCAGGCGAAGCTGCTGGTATGCGACCATGCAATGGATAATGTGAACTTCCTTTCCACGCAAGTGACGGAAGTTTTTGTGGGGGAGAATGCTGCATTCGACCTTTATGAGTTGGAAGAAACTCACAACAGTACGGTGCGTTTCAATCAGTTGTTTGTCGATCAGCAGGCAGGAAGCAATGTCTTGCTGAATGGCATTACGTTGCATAATGGAACTACCCGGAATACTACCCGTGTGACACTATCGGGAGAGAGAGCCGAGGTGAACCTTTGTGGTATGGCAATAGCCGACAAGAACGAACAGGTAGATAACAATACTTTTATCGACCATAAAGTGCCTGGTTGTACAAGCAACGAGCTTTTTAAGTATGTGCTCGACGACCAGGCGACAGGTGCTTTTGCCGGAAAAGTATTGGTTCGTCCAGGTGCTCAGCATACGTCTTCGCAACAGACCAACCGAAATTTATGTGCTACCCGTGAAGCACGGATGTACACGCAGCCTCAGCTGGAAATTTATGCCGATGATGTGAAGTGCTCGCACGGTGCTACGGTAGGTCAGCTTGACGAGAATGCATTGTTTTACATGCAACAGCGTGGCATCCCCCTGAAGGAAGCCCGTCTATTGCTGATGTTTGCCTTTGTGGGTGAAGTAATCGACTGTATCCGGATGGAGGCATTGAAAGACCGTCTGCACCGTCTGGTAGAAAAGCGTTTCCGTGGTGAACTGAACAAGTGCCAGGGATGTGCGATATGTAAATGAGTTTTTGAGTTTTTAGGTTTATAAGTTCTTAAGTTGATGTGGTTAAAAGATTTGAGAATTAAAGAACTTAAAAACTCATTCCCAATCAGCACACGCGAACGAACGCATCAAGGCTAGAAAACTTTTTGGAGAAATTCAAAACAGTTTTTTGCTTTATTGGAACATTTAAAACAGGCTCTTAAAAACTCAAAATCTGAATATGTACGACATAACAAAAATCAGAGAAGACTTTCCGATACTTTCACGAACGGTGTACGGCAAACCGCTGGTCTATCTGGACAATGGGGCTACTACGCAAAAGCCTCGGTGTGTAGTGGAGTCGATAACCGATGAATACTATTCGGTGAATGCCAATGTACACCGTGGAGTGCATTTCCTTTCGCAGCAGGCAACTAACCTGCACGAGGCTTCACGCGAAACGGTACGTAAGTTTATCAATGCGCGCAGTATTTCTGAAATTGTTTTTACACGGGGGACGACAGAGAGCATCAATTTAGTGGCTTCCACCTTTGCCGATAGCCAGATGAAAGAAGGTGACGAAGTGATAGTCTCGGTAATGGAACACCACAGCAATATTGTATCGTGGCAATTACAGGCAGCACGTAAGGGAATCGTCTTGAAAGTGATTCCGATGAATGAACGTGGCGAACTGTCGCTGGCTGAATATGAGAAACTTTTCACGCCGCGTACCCGTATTGTGTCGGTTGCTCATGTGTCGAATGTACTGGGTACTATTAACCCGGTCAGTGAATTAGTTCGGATAGCTCATGCTCACAATGTTCCTGTGTTGATAGACGGAGCCCAAAGTATTCCCCATATCCCAGTAGATGTACAGGCACTGGATGCCGATTTTTATGTGTTCAGTGGGCATAAGGTATACGGTCCTACGGGTATTGGCGTGCTTTATGGTAAAGAGGCTTGGCTGGATAAGTTGCCGCCCTATCAGGGAGGAGGCGAAATGATTAAGAACGTAAGTTTCGAAAAAACCACATTCAATGAGCTTCCTTTTAAGTTCGAGGCGGGTACTCCCGATTATATTGGCAGTACGGCATTGGCAAAAGCTCTTGACTATGTATCAGCAATTGGGATGGAACAGATAGAGGCTTACGAACACGGACTGACGCAGTATGCCATGCAGCGCCTGAAAGAGGTGCGGGGGATGCGTATCTTTGGCGAGGCTGCACAGAAAAGTTCGGTTATATCCTTTTTGGTTGGCAATATCCATCATTTTGATATGGGCACCTTGCTCGATCGTTTGGGTATTGCTGTTCGTACGGGACATCATTGTGCCGAACCTTTGATGCATCGTTTGGGTATTGAAGGTACTGTACGTGCATCTTTCGCGCTATATAATACAAAGGAGGAAATCGATGTGCTGGTCGCAGGCATAGAGCGGGTAGCGAAGATGTTTTAAATCGAACAGAAAAAAGTCACCAGAAACGGTACGCTGAAATCTGTTATAAAACCATGGAAGATGGATACTACGGCAAACTGCTGTCCTGCACATTGAGTAATGACAGGCAGGGTGGTGTCTGCCGTGGTGGCTCCTCCGGCTGATATGGGTGCCAGATTGCCAAACCAGCGAACCAGTAGTGGTGCGCACAGCAGTGTGAGAATTTCGCGCAAAATGTTCGATAAGAGGGCGATGGTGCCCAGTTCCGGACCTTTATATTCGGTAATGAAGATACTCGACAGCGAGTAATAACCGAATCCGGCACCTACTGCCATGCAGTCGGCTGCACTGCGGTGTGGAAGCAGCAAGCTTACCAGTGCCGTGGCAGAAAGAGTGCCAAAGATGGTCATTATGGGAAGAAATGCCAGACGAGGATTCAGACTACGGAAATTATTCAGCGTCTGTGGATCATTGCCGATGCTTAGTCCTACACTGAACATCAGGGCACACAACGTGTAAAAACTAATGTCAGTCTTAGCCAAAGAAACAGGGATGATATGGAATAATCCACATAAACATCCCAATGCGAAAAAGCCCACAATAATCAAACTTCCTTTCATGCCTCTCTTCTTTTTCGTTTGTATACAGATTTCCACAACGCCCAGGCTGCCAGGCAGCTTCCGATAACGGCAGTTATGGTGATAGCTAATGCTTCCAGGCCTAATGTGGCAACCCCCTCGATAATTTGCCGGTTTTCCCCGACTTCGATGCCCAATAAAAACAACAAGATCCAGATAAGTACCGTGATAATCTGGTGTATTCCAGTAAGTTGCCGCCTGCGTAGCAAAAAGCCGATACACATTCCTCCCAACATAAGTCCGATTACTGTAAACATATCTTTCGATTTTTATCGGCAAAGGTAAAGAAAACTTTGTCAATGACAATGGATAATGGACGACTGACAGGGTAAATGCATCTAATTTGTGCAGATTATCCGATATTGAAAAACATTTGTGGGAATTACTGGTTACCATTCTGACCGCTATCGGGATTACATTAGGCGTGCCCATTAGGCGTGCCCTTGTGTTTCTAAACGATTTTTCATTTAAAAAAGTATGTTATAAGGAAGAGATTTTGTAATTTTGCGTGTTGTAAAACAGGATATATCAACTTTTAAACAAAATAAGATTATGGCTAAGAAAGCTCTTTTAATGATTTTGGACGGTTGGGGTTGTGGAGACCACAAGAAAGACGATGTGATTTTCAATACCCCTACTCCGTATTGGGACAGCCTGTTGGCTACGTATCCACACTCCCAGCTTCAGGCAAGTGGTGAAAACGTGGGTTTACCAGATGGGCAGATGGGCAACTCGGAAGTAGGTCATCTGAATATCGGTGCGGGTCGTATTGTGTATCAGGACCTGGTGAAAATCAACCGCGCATGTGCCGACGGTAGCATTCTGAAGAATCCGGAAATCGTGTCTGCATTCTCTTATGCTAAAGAGCAGGGCAAGAATATCCATTTTATGGGATTGACTTCGAACGGCGGGGTACATTCTTCGCTGGAGCATCTCTTTAAATTGTGTGATATCGCCAAAGAATATGGTTTGGAAAATACGTTCATCCATTGCTTCATGGATGGCCGTGATACCGACCCCAAGAGCGGTAAAGGATTTATCGAACAACTGACTGCACATTGTGCCCAGTCGGCTGGTAAAATTGCTTCTATCGTAGGACGTTTTTATGCTATGGACCGTGATAAACGTTGGAACCGTGTGAAGGAAGCCTACGATTTGCTGGTAGAAGGCAAAGGTAAGCAGGCTACGGATATGGTGCAGGCAATGCAGGAATCGTATGACGAAGGTGTGACTGACGAATTCATCAAACCGATTAACAATGCCAATTTCGATGGTACCATCAAAGAGGGGGATGTGGTGATATTCTTCAATTACCGTAACGACCGCGCGAAAGAGTTGACCGTAGTATTGACCCAGCAGGATATGCCGGAAGAAGGCATGAAAACTATTCCAGGTTTGCAGTATTACTGCATGACGCCGTATGATGCTTCGTTCAAAGGGGTTCATATCATCTTCCCGAAAGAAAACGTGGCAGATACGCTGGGTGAATATCTGTCGAAGAATGGTAAAAAGCAGCTCCACATAGCTGAGACTGAAAAATATGCGCATGTTACTTTCTTCTTTAATGGTGGACGCGAGGCTCCGTTTGATGGGGAAGACCGTATCTTGGTTCCGTCACCGAAGGTGGCTACTTACGACCTGAAACCGGAAATGAGCGCTTACGAGGTGAAAGACAAGCTGGTGGAAGCAATTAATACACAGCAATACGATTTCATCGTAGTGAACTATGCCAACGGTGATATGGTAGGACATACGGGAGTTTACGAAGCTATCGAGAAGGCTGTAGTGGCCATTGATAACTGTGTACGCGATACAGTGGAAGCTGCTAAGGCAAATGATTACGAGGTTATCATCATTGCCGACCATGGTAATGCCGACCATGCCTTGAACGAAGACGGTACACCGAACACAGCCCATTCGCTGAATCCGGTTCCGTTTGTATATGTGACGGCAAACAAGGATGCTCAGGTGGCAAATGGTGTACTGGCAGATGTGGCTCCGTCTATTTTACATATCATGGGGATGCCACAACCGGCAGACATGACAGGAAAAGATTTGATTAAATAATCTGAGAAAGACAATTGACAAGGGTATCAGTTGATAAGATGGCAAAGCTTTTGAGGAGTTAGAATTCTTGAAGCCTTGTTGTCGTATCAATTGATACCTTCTTATTTAAAAAGGAACTTTGTTTATAAATCACCAAAAGATATGATGATTGAAGTTGGAGATGTCGTGGTTTCATCTGACATCTTTACCGGGAAGTTTTTTTGTGACTTAGATGCCTGCAAAGGTGTATGCTGTATTGAGGGCGATGCTGGAGCTCCGGTAGAATTGGAGGAAGTGGAGAAACTGGAAGAAGTGTTGCCGGTGGTATGGGAAGACTTGTCACCCGAGGCGCGGGAGATAATCGACAGGCAAGGAGTGGTATATACTGATCAGGAAGGTGACTTGGTGACTTCTATCGTGAACGGGAAAGATTGTGTATTCACTTGTCACGATGAGAAGGGATATTGCTATTGTGCTATAGAAAAAGCTTTTCGTGAAGGACGTTGCGCTTTTTACAAACCGATATCGTGTCACCTCTATCCGGTCCGTCTTGGCAAGTGCGGACCTTACACGGCATTAAATTATCATCGTTGGGATATTTGCAAGGCTGCTGTAGTGTTGGGCGAAAAGAAAGACGTGGCGGTTTATCAGTTCTTGAAAGAACCTCTTATCCGCCGGTTCGGTGAAGACTGGTATGCTGAACTGGAACTGGTGGCAGAAGAATTGCGGAAATATGCCGGTAAATGAGTAGACAAGATATCAGTTGCCTGCTGTTTAAAAACATTTCAACTGATATCTTGTCTTGTTATTTTGACTTGTTACCTGACTGTCAGGTGTACAGTTTTTACGGGACGGAGGTAATAGGTACGTTTGGAGCCGACTTTTGATATGCTTGAACTCCAGAAAGCAAAACTTGACTGGCAATCATTACATAGGTATCGGTCTTCATCATCTTCATTGCCATAGAAGGGTGCCAGCCCGTTATCTTGCAGCAATTGGTTTAAATCGAGGTCTCTATATTGAGCGATAAAGCTTTTGGCTTCTTCCTTAGTGAATACCCGCCAGCCATCGATACCGCTTATTTCGTAATCCGCCAGGATTTCTTCTCCTTTGTCTGCCTGTGTTTCCCATTGTTCAGGGGCAATAAGAAAGGCTTCGCATTCAGTGTCGGAAATTTCGGTTATTTTCCATACAAAGAAATTTTCCCAAATACTTTCTTCTTCTTCGGGTAATGTTGATACATAATAAGTATCTGCATTTCCTGTAATTGTGCCAGGATTTTCTTCTGTATCATCGGGATTATCGGGGATGGTTTCGCTTATGCCGAACTCTACGCCTACCAATGGGTGCCAGCCTTCGGCTTGAAATTCTCCGTTCAGCGTGATTCCGTCTTTATAATTGCCGGTAAACTGGTATGGATATCCGGCTAGCAGTGCTGATTGGTAAGTGTAGCCGTAGGTTTTATTTCCTTCAGGTTGGTCTATCTGTACAGACAGGTGGGTAGACGAGCTTTCATGAGGAAGGATATAAACGGTTTCGCTCATCCATTGGTTACCTTCTTTTGCGCAAGGTATGGTACATGATTGCTGGTCGTTTTTGTATGCATTATTGAAGGCGATGCCTGAACTGACTGGAGATATGTCTATACTGACGTTGGTGGCTTCTTCGGGTACGTCATTGATAACAAAACTGACAGAAGCTACAGCGTATGACAGGGTCATTTGTACTGTTGTTGATTTTGTCAGGTTTATTTGGGCTTGTGCTATCTGGATGGGAGCTTTGGCAAAATTAGATTCCTTGATGCTGATGTAACTTTCGGGAGTGATGTCGAGTGGCATGAAGTATTCGTCTTCCGTGATGCCGGATAGCAGAATAATGGTGTATTTCCCTTCTGCAATGCTTTTGCTATATGATGCGGATTCATCGGCGATGATGTCTTGCTGGATGCATTTACCTTCTTCATTAAACAGGTAAACAGTGAGGGGGTAATGAATAGGGGCGTTGTTGTCGCTTCGGGTGACCACTTGTACGGTGTGGGGGACGTTTTCGATGGTTTCACCCGTCTCTTCTTCAAGCTGATACTCTCCACAGGCGCAAGTTAGCCACGTCAGGAGAAGAGGTAGATAGAAATGTTTAGTGTAACTCATATTAATTAAGGTATATGTTTTTTCTATCTATAACGCAAGTTTCTCGGTTTGTGTATGTTTGATCTGCAAAAAAAATTTCCGATAAATTTGTTTAGCGGATATGAATCAATGTATGATTGAAAGGTTCAGTATCTGTTTCAAGCTGTCTTCCTTTTACGTTCTCCATATCAAAACCGTACGGTTTCCATATCGAGAACGTACGGTTTTCAATTGGAGAACGTACGGTTTTGATATGGAAACCATAAAAGGATGATGGCTGGATTGATAATATAATCCAATCAGATATTTCAATTATATGGCTTTGGGAATTTGATTATAAATGCCCATAACATTTTTCTTTGATTAATTTAGAAGCTGTTTTGAATTTATCGTGCGATGATTTGGGATGAGTTTTTGAGGCATTTTCGCTTCTGTGATGAGGAAGATAGCGGGCTATCTGACGAAGAACAGG
>NZ_NFJG01000073.1:0-21283 GCF_002159755.1 Bacteroides sp. An269 | reverse complement strand
ATATACTGCATCGGCAGTTGCAGTATATATTCATCGGCAGTTGCAGTATATATTCATCAGCAGTTGCAGTATATATTCAACTGCCGATGCAGTATATATTCATTTTTCGTGGATACTATCCTGTATGGTCTGTTCTGCCTGCCGCGCGTTCGGGGCGATGAGGTTCTTGCCGCCGTTGATGATGCAGGCAGACTTGGAGTCTTCCCACCCGTGTAGCTTGTCTGGCTCATCGTGATACTCCTTGAGCATTATCCGACGGCTTCAGCCATTCCAGGAAATCGAAGATGTTGGGTTCGTCCAGGTAGATGCCCATGCCGGCATAGCTGGCTTCATCAGGGTCTTCCGGGATGGTATACAGGTCTTCGTAAAGGCTGATCCGTCTGCCGAACGGTGTGGTGAAGTAGACCTGCCTTGCTGCCTCGTGCTCCTTTTTAAAGATGTCGCTCCAGATGGCCTCCCCGTTCCAGCCGGCTGCGGCGTCATCCGTAAGCCGGACAGCAGGCCCACTGATGTATGCCTTGTCCTTATAAAGGACGAGCTGGGCGGCGAGACAGCCGGTCCGTACATCCTCAGGAACAGAACTATGGGACGTTACGTCCTTGAACAGCCTGCCGTCCCTGTGGCGCAAAGTGTATGTACGTCCGTCTTTCACGCCAATGACTGTATAGGTATCCAGCCGTTCGGAACAGACGGTATCGAGAAGGCTTGCCGCTTCCTGCAACGGGACTCTTTCCCACTCCTCCATTAAAGGAGCCGTCTGACGGCACTGCCTTGCCAAAGTAGCCGGCAGGGAATTGCCGTGTTTGTCCTGCCAGTTGAAGGCAAGGTCCGCCCATAACATCTGCCGGGCTGCCTGCTTTTCTCCGGCGATCCGCAGGAACATCGGCTTGCGGCAGCGCAAGTCCGGATAGACATGCCGCAGGACCCTGTCTTCCCGTGCAAAATAGGTCAGCACATCGCTCAGACGCTGGAAGTCGCATGACAGCACGCTTTCCGTTATCCATTGCCTGAGGGCGCTGCAGGGGGCATCCGCCACAGCCTGTGACACAAGGTCGTGGACCTGTGAGGTGGCATTGGCACTCATGCCGGATCCGTCGCACCACCGGAACACCACATTGCCCAGGCTGCGGTACATGTCTTCGTAAACGTCGTCAAGCCCGATGGCGACGGTATTTTCCGTATAAAGCAGCAGGGAAAGGATAAGCCGCCCATCGAATGCCCGTGCATCCTGTTCCGCCAGATGGTGCAGCCTGACATAGATCCCATAAAAGAAAGCCACGTCGCCGTCCACGTTCATGGACGGATGGTGAAGGCGTTTCCATCGGGACTTGAACTGGTCTATCGTATACATTTTATTTCAGGTGACAAGTTAACGGGTTGACAAGTTGACGAGGTTTTAGATGCCATTAGTGTAATCAGAACCTTGTTGCCTTGTCAACTGATACCTTGTCCACTATAAAAACAGGATGTATTCCGGCTGTACCTCAACGGAAGCGGTCAGGAGGTTGGGGAGCCCGATGAACAGACGCCTGATGCGTGAACCCTGCAGTTTTTGCAGATATCCTTCATAACCGTCCAGGAAACCGCCGATAATACGTACTTTCCTGCCTATCATGTCGGAGGATATTTCATCCGGTGTGTAATAACGTGGACTCTCGGAGGACTCTACGGCGTGGATGAAACGCTGCATGTCGGCATCCCTTACCGTCATGGGGATCCTGTAGCCGCCACGCACATAGCGGTACTGGATGGTGTTGTACGATTCAACGACTGAGTCGATGGAATGCCGGGTGTCATGCACGAAAAGCAGGTCCTGCATGAAAGGGACTTTCTCACGGCACCGTTTGCCATGCCTTACCGAAAGTTTCCACACCATCGGTGTAAAAGCCTCTATCCCCAGCTCCTTGAACAGCCTGTATGCCGGTAGCCTGGCGTTGCATCTTTTAAGGTCGCGCATGACGAACCATTTCAAACGGCCGTGTTCATCGGGCAAAGCGGCGTCTGCCGCCGGGATACCGTCCTGTATGTTAGGGTAAGATTCATTCATGGTTCAGGCAGGGACATTTTTTCTAACCCTGCAAGCTATTGTAAAATGCTCAATAACAAGCAGTTATGCGCATCTGACTGTTGGCTTCTCTTTATTTTCATAAGATTGTTCCAGCTCCGTCACTGCTCCCAACAACGCCTGCATCGGTGTTGGTTTCCATGACGGATTCCATCCGTCTCATAATAGGAGATGTTCATTTTTCCCCTGGTTGAATTGTTATATATTATGCGTGATACAGATTTGTGCATTTCTCACCACTGACACTAAAGGAGGTACACAGAGTCTTTTAAATTTTTCCTCTGTGGTACTCTGTGGCCTCTGTGGTGAATAGTTATGTTTCATTAAAATACATAGTCTATACCGCATATAGTATAAACTATTATCCGTGCTAATCTGGGTTAATCCGCGTTTCAAAACAAATTCTGAATGGATAAAAAACAAGGAAGGTGTGCCGAAAAGTTAGTTTTCATTTCGGCACACCTTCCTTGTTTGAATGGGGTAGTTGTCGTTAGAAGTATAAATAACGCTGGTCGGTTACTTTACCTTTTTCACGCAGTTCGGAGATGCATTGATTTGCATAGGCTGAACTCATGGATGAGAGTGCAGATTCTTCTTTTTTAGCATCAAATTCTTCGCTGCCTTTGTTTTTGGCGTATACTTGAATCATATAGACACCTGCGTTGCCTTTGATAGGTGCCGATACCTTTTCTACGTCGGTTTTCGAAGCGTAAGCACTGATGGCAGGTTCGCTGGCATGTGTAACAGAAATGTATGCCGGGGCATTGAACGTTACGTGTTTAACGCTGTCGCTTACGGCATCTTTCATTTCTTTTATTTGTGCCAGGCTGTTGAAGTCCTTCATTTGTCCCATCAATTGTTCGGCTTTCTTGTTGCGGATGATTTCGTTACGCAGCATGTTTGCCACTTTGTTGATGTTGACGTAACCTTTTTTGTTGATGGCTTCTACGCCTACCATAATCATGTGGTCATTGTCTCCACATTCGTAAAGCGGAGAAACTTCGCCAGCTTTAGCGTTGAAAATCCATCTCAAGGCTTCCTGGGTAGAGTGGATGTTGCCTACGTAGTGTGCATCGCTGGTGAAATCGGAACGTGGAATTACTGTGTAACCGGCTTCTTCTGCGTTCTTTTTCATGTCTTCCAGCGTTGTGTTCTGTGCTACGAACTGGCTGAATTTGTTATAAGCATCATTGTATGTTTCTTTGCTGAATTCAACCGGGCATTTGATAACGGCTACATCATATTTCGGTTTCATAGCCTTTTTGCTCATTACCTGAAGAATCAGGTTGGCTTGTCCTACTTTCAGGTTCTTCAGTTCGTTTACCGGCTGGTTGATAAGTGTCTGGATGTACTTCAAGTTGTCAGCATCCAATGCAGCACCTTCCCAGCTCATGGCATTCACCCATGTAGCTTCGCCTGTCTGTCCGTATGCTTTTGCCACTTCTGCAAAGTCGGCACCTCCCTTGATAGCATTGAAAATGCTGTCTGCCAGTTCGGTACGTCTTGTTTCTGTGTCTGCCATTACCTGAATCTGACGGAATTGGATAGAGTCGGGAGCCGTAGTCTTGGCAAGAATCTTGAACGTGTTGTACGAGTCATCGCCCGCATTGTAATAAGGACCGTATACTTCGTTGACTGACGCAGAGTCAAGACGGGCTGCTACATCTTGTGGCAGTGAAGTCTTGTTGATGGCTACGCCTGTATAGTTGACGGTAGAACCGGTAGAGCGGACAAATGAAGCATAGTCTGTAGTGGTTTTGTCCAGTTGGTCTGTAAATTCGGTTACTTCCTTCAATACGGCACCGCGGTCTTCGGCAGAAGGTACTACATGTACATCGATGTACTGGATGTCACGGGTCTCGACCGGTTGTTTGTAAGATTCTTTCCGTTCGTTGTATAAGTTCTTGATTTCTTCATCGGATACGGTGATGGTAGAATCGCTGATGCTGGCATAAGGAACCCCAGCCAGAAGCAGGTCGCTTTGTTCGGTGCGTCCCTTGAAAGCATCTTCTGCTGCCACCGGGTTCGAAATCAAGGATTTTGCAATCAGATTCTGGTATTTGGATGCCAGCAAAGATTGTCTCAATGTCTTTTCTACAAATGTCCAGAAGTTACCTAGTTTTTGGTAATACTCTACATATTGTGCAGGCATTTGTGATGAGCCCAGGTTGGCATATTCTACCAGGAATTTTTTCAGCATATCCTTGTCGAATGCTCCTGTCTGTGGGTTACGGAACGGAGTCTGCATCAGCAGCGGGTTCGTACCTTCGTCGATGACTGCCTGAAGTTCTTTATCGGTAACAGTCAGTCCCAGTTTCTCTGCTTCTCCTGCTATCAGCTGGTTGGTGACATAAGTGTTCCATACCTGGTCTTTGACGTTTGTCAGCTGGTCTTCGTTCAACGAGTTCAGCCCGTTGGTCAGCTTGATGACTTCGCTGAATTCATCTACCATTTTTTGATACTCTTGTGCGGAGAGTTTTTCTCCATTGACTTCTCCGACGTCTTGTCTTCCCTGATGCGGCTGGAGAACTTTCCATGCATCACCCGCAATGAAAGCGAATAAGGCAAGACCGATTACGATGACCAAAAGTGGTCCTTTGCTTCTAATTGATTGTAAAGTTGCCATTTAAAGTTATTATTTTGTTTATTGTTTTTCCTTTTAGCGCACGAAGATACAAAAAATGTACGTAGCAGTGTCGTTTTTCCTCAAAAAAATGATGTTTTCCTTATGTTTGAGGCATAACTTTCAGTTTGACCAGCTCTATTTTCGTAGCTGTGACCTTGATTATCTTGAAATGAAAATGGTTGATGTTTACTATTTCATGAGGTTTGGGAAAGCTTTGGAATTCGTGGAGAATCAGCCCTCCGATGGTTTGATATTCGTCGCTTTCGGGCAGGTTGAGTCCGAATTCCTCGTTTGCCTTTTCAATTTCAAGCCGTCCGGAGAAAATGTATTCGTTGTCACCGATGGCTTTGGCTATGGTAGATTTGGTATCATGTTCATCTTCAATGTCACCCAGGATTTCTTCTACCAGATCTTCCATGGATACAATACCTGATGTACCTCCGAACTCATCGACTACTACGGCAAGTGACCGTTTTTGCTGCATCAACAGTTTCATCAGTTTATGGGTACTCATCGATTCGGGTACGATAGGGATGCGGCGTATGTTTTTGTGCCAGTCGGTGAGAGGCTTGAACATTTCAGAGGAATGGATATAGCCTACGATATTGTCAATGCTTTCTTTATAGACGATGATTTTACTGATGCCATGCTCGATAAATGTTTCTTTTAGTTTTTCGAGCGGAGTATCGAGTTCTACAGCTATGATTTCGGTACGGGGAATCATGCAGTCGCGTACCTTGATATTCGTAAAGTCGAGGGCATTGCGGAACAGTTCGATTTCGGTGTTGATGTTCTCCGGGTCATTCGTGTCTTTCAAGCTGTTTTCAATAAATGTGTCGAGGTCGACTTTGGTGAATGCCTTTTCTTTTACTTTTTTATCGACTTTATGTCCGGATATGCGTAAAATGCCGGTGGAGAGTGATGCCACAAGCCAGCTGATGGGATACAGGATTATATAGAAGATGAAGGCGGGTACGGCAAAAAGTCGCAACATGTGTCCTGGAAACATCTTGAACAATGTTTTGGGGATAAATTCGATGGTGAGAATCATGATTGCCGTAGAGGTCAGGATTTCGATGATTATTATCCAGGCAGCAGGCAGGGATGTACGGGGGAATGCATATTGCCCGAACAATTGTGTCATCCCGATGCAGAACATTACCAACGAGAGGTTGTTTCCTACCAGCATGGTAGACACGAAGTGATTGGCATCGTGGTAAAATTTGGAAAGAATCTGTGCCGACAAGCTATTGTCTTTCCTCATCTCGAAGCGTAACTTGCTGGAGGAGAGGAAAGCTATTTCCGTCCCTGCGAAAAAGACGGAAAGTGTCATGCATATGATTAGGTTAATGATAAGGCTCGTCATGTCACTTAATTGGTTTTCGGTTGTTGGACGGTATCTGCCGGTGCTGTATCTTCTACGGTAAAGATACCGGTATTATTGAATATTTGGTATTCGCTCATTTGCTGATTCGATTCGAATCCGTATCCGGTTAGTATTTTGTCAGGCTGTTCGATCCGGATATAGCGGTCGGAATAGATTCGTTCTTTGCCTTGGTCCCAATACATCAGTTGGGTGTCGAATTTGTCGCCCCGTTGGCTACGTATATGTACATTGCCGCGAAGTTCCCATAATTTCTTGGGTTCGTAATAAAAAGCCGTATCTGCTTTGATGCTGGCGTCTATGTGGAACAGGGTATCGAACTTTTCCAGGTAAATGCCTTTCTGGAATGCCCAATACGGGGTGTCTATCCGGCTGTAAACAAGCCATTCGGCTGTAATGATTTTATAGCGTATCATTCCAGAGTCGGAGATGTAGGTGGTTACTCCGGTGGTGCGCATGTCTGGGATGGAGTCTCCTTTTCCTACAGCTTCTGCCAGATTTTCTTTTTTCCCGCATGAAGGCAGTAAGACAACCATTAAAATTGCCCATACGGCAATCGTCAGGCACAGCGGTATCATGTATTTCTTTTGGTTCGGTTTATGTTGTATCATGTCGGTTTATCTTAAGATTATGGTTTCGTTTATCCATCCGCCCAAAATGACGGCGTTGCCTTTCTTCAGTCCCAAGCCGGCAAGTGCTTTTTCGGTAGGGATATGTTTCTGGTAGGTATTGATGAGCTGGGTTGCTTCATCGGCTGTGCTTGTATCGACTGATTGGGCTTTTTGCAGCTTGTCGATTACGGCAAAGTAAGTGCATTGGTTCAGGGTAGCTTCTTTGCACCAGTTGGGGTTCGAAGCATACATTTGCGCAATCAATATATACGGTTTACCTTCGTCTTTATCAAGGGATATGGATTTGAGTGCATATTGTTTTGCCCGTTTCCATTGTTTGTCTTGAAACAAGACTCTTGCCGCACGATAGCAATATTCGGCTTTGTCCGCAGGATTGGCGGCCAGCATTGCCGCCTCGTCAAAGTAGGTTATGCTTTCTTCTATTTTGCCCCTTTGATAGCATAAGCGTCCACATTCTGCTGCAAGTCCAGCTGTAGGCGTTAAGGTATAGGCGGCTTCTGAAGCCGTCAGATATACTTCTTCACCCGTGCACTTCAGTTGTCTCAGGGTAGAAAGAACCAGATTGATATATGCCAGGTCGGTTCTATGCTGTTCTATTTTGGGGGCATATAGTTTTTGTAAGTCCTCACAGGTTACACATCTGCTCTCGATAAAGCGGGTGTCTATGTAGTCTTTTGTTATCGACCATAGATGTTGCTTCTGTGGGTCGTTTATGGTGCTTTCCAGCCGGAAGCGGATGTAGTGGGATGCCTTCAAGTAGTCTTGGATAAACTGTTCGATGTGTCCGGCATTTGTTTTCAATTTTTGCAGCGACAGGTCCATGAGGTCTTCCAGCATATAATAAGTGGACTTCTCTTTTTCCATGCCGATGGCTTCTTGTTCTTTTCTGTATGCCTTGTCTATATTGATGTCGGTACCCGAGAACATGACATAGTCGTGTATCTTCATCCCCAAGACGAATCCGGGGGTAACCGGTGTATGGGTCAATGTGTTCAATGAATCCAAATATTGTATGTGCTGGTCATGTATATTCATCAATTCTGTCAAGTAATCCTCTTCCTTTGTTTTGTTATCCGAATCGGCAATCAGTGCACGCAGGATTTGGGTGCCATCGGTGTAGATATTGGGAGATGCCCAGGGGGCTTCGGTAAATACCGATTTCCATGGGCTGTAGGCTTGGGCAAAATCATTTTTTTGCAGATAAGTTTTATACAGGGCAATATGCTGTATGCACCGGACACTATCTTCACCGTGTCCGAAGCGTGAACCATCTTCTATTCCTTTTTGTGCATTGGCTGAAAGGGAACAGAGGAGCCATATTACCAATAAACCTGCATACTTCATGGCATTGCGGATAACCGCTTCCTTAGTTGACTTTCCATTTCATGAACCAGCGTTCGTTGAAGGTCAGGCCCAACTTGATGACAAAGCGGTTCTCTGATAATACATTGGCAACTGAAGGCTGCACGCGTACATATTCTCCTGTCAGGCTTAAGATAGTCCTGTATTGAAATACATTGAGAGGGAATCCGAATCCGGCACTGACACTGTATTCGGAAGGACCTTCGAATTGGGGAAGCTTCAGGTAAGGAGTGGCATAGTTGAAGCCTACGCGGTAACGTACCCGTGCCAAGTAGTTTCTTCCGATGGGGTTGGGCAGGTATTCGGCTCCTATCGCGATTTTGCTGCGGTCTTTATACATATCGGTCTGGTTGTTGTATTTTACCGAACCCCATTTTTGCAGGGTATAGTCGGCACCGATGGTCAGCCTGTTTTTATGCATATATGCCACACCGGCACCGAATGTGTGCGGAATGCCATACGAATCGTATATGTTCGTTTCGTTTGTTGTAGAATAATTCGAATTGTCGGTAACTTGAATGCCTCGCGTGTCGGTCGAGTTCAGGGTATGTCCCAGTTCGTACACCAAGCCCAGTGTCAGGTTGTCAGTCTTGTTGATCTTCTGGGTGTATTGCAAGCCAAAATTGGCCACATAGCTTTTTACCCTGACTTCGTTGTAGACAATGGTCTGGTCGCTGGTAGTGTTGAATCCTACACTGGACTGGTAATTGAGCGAGCCGTACATGTATCCGGCACTTGCTCCGATAGAAAGGTTATCCAGTATCTTGAATCCCAGCCCTGCGGTAATCTGTTGCAGACCTCCGTCGCCATAAAATGTATTGGTAGCCGTATAGCTTTCGCTTCCTTCTACAGGGGTAGTGGTCGAAAAGTTATATCCTACGTTCGAAAACGGAGTGAATCCGACGGCAATACCCAAGCGCTTGTGCAGGCGGAACTGCATGGCGATATAGTCAAAGCTGGAGTTCTTGGCATTGGAACTGATGCCGTTTTCCTTGTAGTTCGAACTTTTCAGGCTCATTCCCATATCGAACATGAACGAAAGAGAGTCGACCGAAGATATGGATGCCGGATTGGTCAGGTTGATGTGTTCGCTGTAACGCAGGCCGTAACCGATGCCTCCCATGGCTGCATTGTTGGCAAAACCGCGGTCGGACAAGTCGCCCAGACCATATCGTGTATAAGGAGAGTTCGTGCTTGACTGGGCAGAGGCCGTCAACCAGCTTCCTATCATCAAGACGCTGAGTAGAAGTGCTTTATTTCTTAACATTATAATTCAATATTCTGTTTAAACCTTTCAATACTAAAAATCTGTCTGCAAAGATGATACTTTTTAAGTTTGTATCAAAAGAAAATTTATCTCCTCCGGTTAAAAAAACCAAAAGGTCAGGGTATTTTTTTTGCATCAGACGGATATAGCCCATGATTTCGAACTCGATGCCTTTGATGACACCTGCGCGGATTGCGGTTTCGGTACTGTAGCCGAACTCGGGCAGGTCGCCTCCTTTTTCTATCAGAGGAAGCTTGTCGCAACAAGCGTTCAAGGCTTTGAAGCGGGTATAGATGCCTGGCGAGATGTTTCCTCCCCAGTAGCATCCTTGTGCATCGATGAACTCATAGGTGAGTGCCGTACCCGCATCGACGACCAGCAGGTTCTTGTCCGGACATAGGTAATTGGCTCCTACTACTGCTGCCAGCCGGTCCATGCCCAATGTTTTCGGGGTTTTATACATATTCCGGATGGGTACAGGAGTTTCGTACGTCAATTCCAGAATGGGCAGGTCTATCTTCTTCAGCTGCCTGCGTATCGTATTGCTGAGCGAGATGACAGATGCAATGATGATGTGTCCGATGGGGTATTTGTGGCATAGCATGGGAAGATAGTCCAGCGAATGGTTTGACCCGCGGAGCACTTCTACCATCTCTTCTTTGTCGAATACGGCAAGTTTGGCAACAGTGTTGCCTATGTCGATAACTAAGTTCACTTCTTTTCGTTTTTTGCGGTGCAAAGTAAATTAAAAAATGAATAGGTCACGCAATAAAACTCATAATTTCTTTCGAACATCTGAATTATTCCTTGTATTTTTGCACCCGGATTGAGACAGAAACGAATATAGAATGAAGAGGAAACTCATATACTTGCTCTTGGCGTTGCTTATAGTCGGGTTTGCCCGCGCAGCCAGCTTCAAGTCGGACAGCATACGGTTCAGCTTGCTTACCTGTGCGCCGGGAAGCGAAATTTATGCGCACTTCGGGCATACGGCTATCCGGTACGAGAACTATACGAGGAAGATTGACCTGGTATTCAATTACGGGATGTTCAATTTCCGTGAGCCGCATTTCGTGTGGCGTTTCGTGAAAGGAGAGACCGATTATCAGCTAGGTATTACACCTTATATATATTTTAGGGCTGAATATGCCATGCGTGGCTCTTCGGTGTATCAGCAAGTGCTGAACCTGACACAGGAGGAAAAGTTGAGGCTTCTGGGATTGCTCGAAGAGAATTACCGTCCTGAGAATCGGGTGTACCGGTATAATTATTTTTATGATAACTGTACCACCCGTGCCCGCGACCAGATAGAGAAAGCTATCGAAGGAAAAGTGGTGTATGCCGATTCTATCGGCGGAAAGACATTCCGTAGCATCATTCACGAGTTTACCTCCGAAGCTCTGTGGGACGAATTCGGTATCGACCTTTGCCTGGGTGTGGAGGCGGACCGGGAGATAGGAAAACGCCTGCAGATGTTTGCTCCTTTCTATATGTTACATTATGCGGATAGTGCTTATATTGTGTCGTCCGCCGGAGTGAAGCGTCCGTTGGTGTCCGAAAAGACAACTATCGTCAATGTCGATCCTGAACCAGTGGAACCAGGTTTTCCTTTATCTCCGGTGGCGTGTGGTATCTTGTTCCTCATTGTTTGCATCGTGATGGGATGGGTACAATGGAAGCATCGGTGTGTGTGGTGGGGATGGGACGTAGTGTTGCTCTTGCTGCAGGGGCTGGCAGGGTGTATCGTCGCTTTCCTGTTTTTCTTCTCTACCCACCCCACGGTAGGCTCGAACTGGTTGCTCTGGTTGTTCAATCCGGTGCCGTTGTTCTACCTTCCATTCCTCGTTTTTCATGAGAAAAAAGGGCTGAAAGACCCTTATCATGTCATAAATATCGTGTATTTAACATTATTTATGGTGATAATCCCGATTTGTGGGCAAGAATTTAATTTAACAGTATTACCTTTGGCACTCGGTTTGCTGGTGAACTCCGTGAGCCGTATATTAGTTTGGAACAAAAAGTAATGAAAGAACGCATACTGACATCTTTAATCACCGTGATTGTACTGACCGGGCTGCAGGCACAGACCGCGTCACCCGTACCCCGTCTGGTAGTTGGCCTTACCATCGACCAGCTCCGTTCGGATTACATCGAGGCATTCTCTGCCTTGTATGGCGAGAAAGGCTTCAAACGGCTGATGAAAGAAGGGCGGGTGTATTGTAATGCGGAATACGACTTTATCAATATCGACCGCTCGTCGGCAGTGGCATCGGTTTACACGGGCACTACACCTTATTATAATGGCATTGTGGGCAACCGCTGGATGGACCGTAATACACTCCGGATGGTAAAGTGTGTAGACGATCCTGCCTATATGGGCATTTATACCTCCGAAAGCACTTCGCCCCAGCACTTGTTGGTATCTACCTTGTCGGATGAGCTGATGGTGGCATCGAACGGGGCTGCCGAAGTATATTCTATTGCTCCTACACGCGAAATGGCGATTCTTTCCGCCGGACATGCAGCAAAGTGTGCGCTTTGGCTGAATGATGAAACAGGTAAGTGGTGTGGTTCTACTTACTATGGTACGTTTCCCGACTGGGTGACTACCTATAATGACCAGGAAGGGCTTGATTTCCGTATCGGTAGTTTGACATGGGGACCTTATTTGCCAGTCACTTCGTACCGTTATGTGACATCTACCGCCAAGCAACTGACTTTCAAACACGATTTTTCGGATGAGCGGTTGGAAAAATACAGGAAGTTCAAGACCAGTCCGTATGTGAATGATGAGGTGAACCGTTTGGTAGATGCATGTCTGCTTCATACTCAGGTGGGAAAAGACAATATTCCCGACCTGCTCACCCTTTCGTATTATGCGGGCAACTATGCGCACAAGCCGAATACGGAATATGCAATGGAAATTCAGGATATGTATGTGCGCCTGGATCATTCCATCGGCGAATTGCTGGAACTGATAGACCGTAGGGTAGGGCTTGCCAATACGCTGTTCTTCATAACTTCGACGGGGTATGCGGATTCGGAACCTAAAGACCCTGAGCAATATCGTATCCCCAGCGGTGAATTTCACATCGAGCGTTGTGCCGCTTTGCTGAACATGTATTTGATGGCGATATACGGTCCCGGGCAATACGTGGAGACGTATTACGACCGTCAAATCTACTTGAACCATAAGCTGATAGAAGACCGCAAGCTGAACCTGACGGAGATACTGAACTGTGCTTCTGATTTTATTGTGCAGATGAGTGGCGTGCGTACGGCATATTCTTCACAACGCCTGTTGTTGGGAGCATGGACTCCGCGTATCGATAAAATCCGCAATACATTCAATCCGAATTGTTCGGGAGATATTTACGTGGAGGTGATGCCCGGCTGGTCGGTTATCGATGAGGTTTCACATTCTACTCATGTAGTGCGGGATACGTATGCATCGGTTCCGCTTATTTTCATTGGTAACAACATCAAGCCGGAAATTCTGTATACTCCGGTAAAAGTAGCTACAATAGCTCCTACGGTAGCTCACTTCATGCGCATTCGGGCGCCTAATGCTGCGATGTCAGCCCCTCTTACAGGCATTCGCAAGTAATTTTGTATCAAGAAGCTTTTCGGATACATGGCGAATTGCTTATCTTTGCAACCGAATTAACAAAATCATTTTTAATAGAAATAATAAAAACAACAACATAAAATGGGATTTAATGAATTTATAAGTAAGATTTTCGGAAACAAGGCTACTCGTGACATGAAAGAGATTCAGCCGTGGGTAAACAAGGTAAAGGAAGTATATCCGGAAATCCAGAAGTTGACGAACGATGAGTTGCGTGCCAAGACAGAAGAATTGAAAAAGTATATCAAGGATTCTGCAATTGCAGAGACTCAGAAGATTGCAGACTTGAAAGCAACTATCGAAGCAACAGACATCGAAAAACGTGAGCCGATTTTCAATCAGATAGACAAGCTGGAGAAAGAGGTGCTCGACAAATACGAAAAGGCATTGAATGATGTGTTGCCTACAGCTTTTGCGATTGTAAAAGATACGGCACGTCGTTTCGCCGAGAATGAAGAAATCGAGGTCACAGCTACCGAAATGGACCGCAATCTGGCTGCACAAGGACGTGATTTCGTACGGATAGAAGGTGAAAAGGCTGTCTGGAAGAATCATTGGATAGCTGGTGGTAATGAGATTACCTGGAATATGGTGCATTATGATGTACAGCTTTTCGGTGGTGTGGTATTGCATCAAGGCAAGATTGCCGAAATGGCAACAGGTGAAGGTAAGACTCTGGTGGCTACGCTTCCGGTATTCCTCAATGCTTTGACCGGAAACGGTGTGCATGTCGTAACCGTAAATGATTACTTGGCTAAGCGTGACTCGGAATGGATGGGGCCGCTTTATATGTTCCATGGTTTGAGCGTGGATTGCATTGACAAGCATCAGCCCAACTCGGAAGCCCGCCGCCGTGCTTATATGGCAGACATTACATTTGGTACCAATAACGAATTCGGCTTCGATTATTTGCGTGACAATATGGCAGTAAGCCCCAAAGACTTGGTACAGCGTCAGCATAATTATGCCATTGTCGATGAGGTCGACTCGGTCTTGATTGACGATGCACGTACGCCGCTGATTATTTCCGGTCCGGTGCCCAAAGGTGACGAGCAATTGTTCGAAGTGCTTCGCCCGTTGGTGGAAAGACTGGTAGAAGCACAGCGTAAACTGGCTACTCAGTATCTGGCAGATGCCAAGCGTCTGATAGCTTCGGACAAGAAAGAAGACCAGGAAGCCGGTTTCCTTGCCTTGTTCCGGAGCCATAAGGCGTTGCCGAAGAACAAGCCACTTATTAAGTTCTTGAGCGAACCGGGTATCAAGGCGGGCATGCTGAAGACCGAAGAAATCTATATGGAGCAGAACAACAAGCGTATGCCCGAGGCGGTAGAACCTTTGTATTTCGTAATTGACGAAAAACTGAAGAGCGTAGACCTGACCGATAAGGGTATCGACTTGATTACCGGAAAATCTCAAGATCCTACATTGTTTGTGTTGCCCGATATTGCAGCCCAACTTTCGGAACTGGAAAATGCTCCCGGATTGAGCGATGAAGAAAAGCTTGCCAAAAAAGATGAATTCATGACGAACTATGCCATCAAGGCAGAACGTGTACATACCATCAACCAGTTGCTGAAGGCATACACGATGTTCGAAAAAGATACCGATTACGTAGTCATGGACGGTCAGGTGAAGATTGTTGACGAACAGACCGGCCGTATTATGGAAGGACGTCGCTGGAGCGATGGCTTGCATCAGGCTGTAGAAGCCAAAGAAGGAGTGAAGGTGGAAGCTGCTACCCAGACTTTTGCAACGATTACACTCCAGAATTATTTCCGTATGTATCACAAGCTGGCAGGTATGACCGGTACAGCAGAAACCGAAGCGGGTGAATTCTGGGACATCTACAAACTGGATGTGGTAGTAATCCCGACCAACCGTCCGATTGCCCGTATTGATATGAATGACCGGGTGTATAAGACCAAGCGTGAAAAGTACAAGGCTGTTATCGAAGAAATCGAGAAGATGGTGCAGGCAGGCCGTCCGGTATTGGTAGGTACTACTTCGGTCGAAATCTCGGAAATGCTGAGCAAGATGCTTACCCTTCGTAAGATTCCTCACAACGTATTGAATGCGAAATTGCATCAGAAGGAAGCGGAAATTGTTGCAAAGGCAGGACAGAGCAGTACGGTGACCATTGCCACCAATATGGCAGGACGTGGTACCGATATCAAGCTGAGTCCGGAAGTGAAGGCGGCAGGCGGTTTGGCTATCATTGGTACAGAACGTCATGAATCACGTCGTGTAGACCGTCAGTTGCGTGGTCGTGCCGGACGTCAGGGAGACCCGGGTTCTTCTGTATTCTTCGTATCGTTGGAAGACGACCTGATGCGTCTGTTTGCTTCCGACCGTCTGGCTCATTGGATGGATAAGATGGGCTTTAAAGAAGGCGAGATGATAGAGCATAGCATGATATCGAAATCTATCGAACGTGCCCAGAAGAAGGTAGAAGAGAATAACTTCGGTATTCGTAAGCGTTTGTTGGAATACGATGATGTGATGAACAAGCAGCGTACCGTGGTTTATACGAAACGCCGTCACGCTTTGATGGGCGAACGTATCGGTATGGATATCGCAGATATGATTTGGGATCGTTGCTACAATGCAGTAGCTCAGCCGGCCTACGAAGATGCCAAGATGGAAATTCTTCAGACACTGGCAATGGAAACTCCGTTTACCAGCGATGATTTCCGCAACAAGAGCAAAGACGAACTTGCCGAACAGACTTTCCAAAGTGCGATGGACCTGTTCCGGCGCAAGACCGAACGTATGGCACAGATTGCCAATCCGGTAATCAAACAAGTGTATGAGAACCAGGGACAGGTTTATCAGAACATTTTGATTCCGATAACCGACGGTAAGCGTATGTATAACATTTCGGTGAATCTGAAAGAAGCTTACGAAACCGAAGGAAAGGCTATTGTCAAGGCTTTCGAAAAAGCGATATTATTACACGTGATTGATGATGCCTGGAAAGAGAATCTCCGTGAACTGGACGAATTGAAACATTCGGTACAGAATGCAAGCTATGAGCAAAAAGATCCGTTGTTGATTTTCAAACTCGAATCAGTCAATTTGTTTGATGCTATGGTGAATAAAATCAATAACAATACCATATCTGTATTGATGCGCGGACAGATTCCAGTACAAGAACCTCAGCAAGTGCGTCAGGCTGCTCCCGAACCTCAGCAACCCCGTCAGCAATACCGTGAGGAAAAGCAGGACTTGAATGATCCCGACCAACAGGAAGCTGCTGGAAAAGATACACGTGATGCTAAAAAAGAACCTTATCGTGCCGAAAAGACGGTAGGACGCAATGACCCTTGCCCTTGTGGAAGTGGTTTGAAATATAAGAACTGCCACGGACGGAACTTGTAAGTATTTCTATTGACATAATAACTTAAACATGCATTGCCGTAAAGATACGAAAGAGGATTGTTCCTCTTCGCATCTTTGCGGCAATGTTTTTTTAAAGGTCTGGCGGTTGTGTGTAGGTTTGTTGGGAAAATAGACACCTGTGGACCACTTGTACGGGTACTTGTGTGGTTTTGTGTTCAAAAATCCCTTTTTTCTTGTTGGGCGAATGATAATTTTCTTTAAGTTTGCACATCATTATCATTTGATACCGTGAAGACATGAAAAGGATAGTATTGTTACTTGTGGGTTGGCTGGGAATATGCACTGCAGTTTTAGGAGGAGTTGATGTACGTTCGGAGCGATTGACCGTTGCTGAAGGTCTGGCGAATAATTCAGTACGTTGTATTTATCAGGATGGGAAAGGATTTATCTGGTTTGGTACGCTTGACGGACTTAACCGGTATGACGGTTTGTCTTTTCTGACATTCTTGCCTGAAAAGGAGATGAAGATTTCGCTTGCCGACCATCGTGTATATCGTTTGGCTGAAGATAAAAACGGCTTCTTATGGATACGTCATACCAACTCGTTATATAGTTGTTACGATTTGCGCAAAGGACAGGTAGTTGATTTTACCGGGTGTGGAGAATATTTGGATTCATACAGTTCTATTTATATTCCAGAGAAAGCAGACGAAGATGTTTGGCTATGGGGCACTCAGGACGGATGCCGTAGGGTTGTCTGTAAAGGAGGGTCATTGACTTCAGAATCTTTTAAGAAAGGTAAAGGTTTGGCATCGGATGATGTGAATCAGATTTACCCGGATGGAAAGGGAGGTGTATGGATTGCTACTGCTCACGGTTTATACCATTGGCTGGACGGAAAATTGCTGACTATCGATTCTCGTTTGAATATCCGGTATATTTACCGGTATGAGGGAAAGGCATACTTTTTTGCTTCCGATGGTTCTATGTATGGGACAGATGCGGCAGGACAGATAAAACAGCTGGATCAGCTTGCCGTACATAAGTCTCTTCGTTTCAATGGTCAGGTATATTACCGTGATGAGTGGATGATTTATACATCGGCTGGTAATTTTTGTTTTAATTTCCGTCAAGGATGTTACGTAAAACCCAATCCCATGTTGGATATACGCAATGTGCAGATTCAGCAAGATAACAAGCATGATTTCTGGATTTATAACAATTCCGGGAAATTGCGCTATCTGCAGGTAGAAAGTGGGAAAGTATTGGAATTCCAGCTTATGACGAAAGAGGATTTGGATTACATTGATGAGGAACGTTATTCGATTGTACATGATTCGCGTGGCCTTTTATGGATTGCTACATACGGGAATGGTTTGTATGTATATGATTTGCAGCATGATGAGATGCAACATTTTACAACAGGTGAAAAGGATAACGGAGTCATAAGTTCTGATTATCTGCTATGTCTGATGGAAGACCGGTTGGGTAACATGTGGGTCAGTTCGGAGTTTACCGGGGTGGATAAATTGAACATAGTCAATACAGATGTAGCCAGGGTATATCCCAATGGAGAAGAGAAAATAAACCGTTCCAATGCTGTACGGTTTGTTTCTTGTCTCGATGGTTCCGATATCTATTTGGCAACACGTACAGGAGATGTGGTCGTTTATGATACTTTGCTGGCAGTAAAGAATGTATTGAAAGCCAACACCAATGTATATGCCATAGCCGAAGACAGGGAGGGCACGAAATGGTATGGCACGCGTGGAAAGGGAATCATTGTCGGTGAAGAGCGTTATATGCACCAACGGGACGATTCGACTTCACTCTCTTCCAATCAGATTTATAACTTGATGTGCGACAGTCGTGGAAGGATGTGGGTCGCTACTTTTGGAGGAGGATTGAATCTTGCTGTACGTAAAGAGGGGAAATACCAATTTCGCCGTTTTTTCCAGTCGGAGGCACAAAACCGGGTACGTATTTTGTGTGAAGACCGTGGAGGATGGATATGGATGGGGACAGACAAGGGTATCTATGTATTTCAGCCGGACGAGCTGATACGTAATCCGAATGCTTATTATCATTATGCATTGGAGAATGGCAGTCTGTACAGTAATGAGATACGGAGCATTGTTCTTGATTCGGAAGGATATGTCTGGATAGCTGAGACCGGAGCCGGATTTTCATATTGTGCGCCGGGTCAGGATTATGCCCGTTTGAAATTTGTGCATTGTGGAGTGACCGATGGTCTGGTAAACAATATGGTGCAGGATTTCGTAGAAGACCAGCAAGGCAATATGTGGATTTCTACAGAATACGGCATTTCCTGTTTCGACCGGCAGACGGGGATTTTTGAAAATCATTTCTTTTCTTCGAATGTATTGGGGAATATCTATTGTGAGAATTGCGGTATCCGTTTGCCTGACGGGCGGCTTGCTTTCGGCACGAACTATGGATTGAGTGTCATCAATCCGATATTGGTGTCTGAAGCCGGAAATGAAAGTGTCGTGACATTTACCGATTTGAAACTGAACGGAGTATCCGTACGTCCCGGTGATGATTCCTCTCCGCTGGAATTGGCTTTGCCTTATCTGTCCGAAATCAGGTTGGATTATAATCAGAATTCTTTTGTTGTCAATTTTTCTACCTTGGATTATGTACGGCCGGGCATACAAAAGTTCTGCTATATGTTGGAAGGATATGAAAAGGAATGGAGTATTCCTTCGCCATTAAATTTCGCAGCATATAAAAACCTTCGTCCCGGAACATATCGTTTGCATGTCAAGGCTAGCAATTCGCTGGGAGTGTGGAATGAAAAAGAATCGGTATTGAAGATTGTTGTAGTTCCTCCGTTTTGGCGTACAATATGGGCATACCTGATTTATATCCTTCTGTTGGGAGGGGCGTTGTATTTGACATATCGCATTTTGGCAAGGATGAATGCCTTGCGTAATCAGATTAAGGTGGAAGAGCAGCTGACAGAATACAAGCTGGTGTTCTTTACCAATATATCGCACGAGTTTCGTACACCGCTTACACTGATACAAAATGCGTTGGAGAAAATACATCTGTCTGGGAAGCTTCCCAAGGAGATAGCTTCTTCGGTACGGGTTATGGACAAGAGTACGATGCGTCTGTTACGGCTTATCAACCAACTCTTGGAGTTCCGGCGGATGCAGAACAACAAGCTCACTCTTTCATTGGAAAAAATAGATGTCATGGATTTCTTGCACGACTTGACTTTGAATTTTAAGGAAATGGCAGAATCCAAACGCATGAAATTCTGTTTCGAACCTTCGACGGACCATTATAATATGTATGTCGACAAGGAGAAGCTGGACAAAGTAGTTTATAATCTGTTGTCTAATGCCTTCAAATATACTCCTTCCGGTGGGACAATTATCCTGACGGCAAAGGTAGATGAGGCTGGCAACCGATTTATAGTCCAGGTGTCAGATACCGGAGTGGGTATACCGAAAGAAAAGCGTGAAGAACTGTTCAAACGTTTTGCCAAGAATCGTATCTCTGGAAGCAGTATGGGAATCGGTCTGCATCTGACTCATGAATTGGTCGTTGTTCACAAAGGGACAATCACTTATCGGGAGAATGCAGGGGGAAAGGGTTCGGTTTTCATCGTTTCTTTGCCATCGGATGCATCGGCATACGATGAAAAAGATTTCTTGATTCCTGATAACGTGATTTTGCGGGAAGAAGAAAAGACGGAGAAACAGCAGACGGAATTATTCTTGGAAAATGTTTCCGATGCATCAAAAGAAGACTGCGAGGAAAAGGATGTCGAGATACCTGTTCCGCTGAATAAGCGTAAAGTACTGATTATCGAAGACGATACCGATGTGCGTGAATATTTGAAACGGGAGTTGAGTACTTATTTTGAAGTGGATGCTGAAGAAGATGGCATATCGGGGCTGAAGAAAGCTTTAGAATATGATGCAGACCTGATTATCAGTGATGTGATGATGCCTGGCTATTCTGGTTTCGAAGTGACAAGACGGTTGAAAGACAATTTCGAAACCAGTCATATACCCGTTATCTTGCTGACAGCATTAGGTACCGATGATAAGCATGTAGAAGGTATCGATTGCGGGGCAGATGCTTATATTACAAAACCATTTAGTTTGAAACTGCTGTTGGTAAGAGCCTTCCGTCTTATCGAACAGCGCGACAAGTTGCGCAAAAAGTTCTCGAACGACCCGACGATGCTTGGTTCGGCACTTTGCCGTACCGATAAAGACAAATTGTTTACCGAGCGTCTGACATTGATTGTAGAAAAACACATGGAGAACCCTCAACTGTCGGTAGACGACCTGGCGACAATGATGGGGGTAGGACGGTCGGTTTTCTACCGGAAAGTACGTGGCATAACCGGCTATTCGCCTAATGAATACTTGCGTGTCATGCGTATGAAGAAAGCGGCCGATTTGCTGGCACAGTCCGATGAGTTTACCATTGCCGAAGTGGCTCGTCAGGTAGGCATAAACGACCCGTTCTATTTCAGTAAATGCTTTAAGACCCAATTTGGTATCACTCCTTCTGCTTATCAGAAGAGTGGGGGAGTGCTTCCGGGTAATGGTGATGCTGACAGAGAAGAAAATGCCTCCAAATAGGTTCATCAAATGTTGTTTTAAACGAAATATATTCTATGGTGGTTTTTATGTATGGAACTGCCATAGAATATAACGGTGTGCAATTGTGCTTTTTAATGGAATACACACAGTTGGTGTTACTCCTCTGTTTCCAGTGTCACACAGGATTGCCAATCCGCTTCTTCAATTACGCTGGCTTCCACATCCGGCATGACAAGCAAGCTTTGTTCTATCCGCCATATAGCTGCATTGCCTGTAAGATTATTATAGTCAAAAGTAAGTGAAATGCGAATAATTCGTTTAAAAGTTGTATCTTTACGGCATGGAAATGCAGTTGTCGACATCAGAAATAGAAAATTTACGTAAACTTCAA
>NZ_NFJG01000072.1:0-21370 GCF_002159755.1 Bacteroides sp. An269 | reverse complement strand
TCCTGTTCTTCGTCAGATAGCCCGCTATCTTCCTCATCACAGAAGCGAAAATGCCTCAAAAACTCATCCCAAATCATCGCACGATAAATTCAAAACAGCTTCTAAATTCCTCGTACAAATTATTTTTCATAAATTTGCAGCATTAAATTTTAGGTTCTTACTTAAAGTTTATGTTCTCTTTTTTAGGGACGGTGTGGCAGCATCGTCCCTTTTTTAGCTTTTGTCCGTATTATTCCATAGGCGTTCTTCATTAAAAGGTTATCACTCAGGTTAATTAATTGTAATCGTATTGGTTTCATCGTCCTTCGTATACGTAAAACGGCTGTTCAACCTCAACACGCGCAGCACGTGCTCGATGCCGTCCCGCGTGCGGAACTTACCGGTGTAATGGTTGCGCAGGATGTGGCGGTTTTTTACCACAATCTTTACTCCATAATACAGTTCGAGCTTTTTCATCATATCTTCCAATGAAATGTCGTTGAAGCATATCAGCCCTTCCCTCCACCGGAAATGGTCTTTATTTCCGATTGGCTTTTTCACCAAGGTGCCTCCGTCCAGGCATGCCTGCATGTCCGGCTCCAGCCTCATATCAACGCTTTGCCCCGTTATCTCTACTTTGCCTTTCAGCAAAGCGGCACGCCAAACGCTGTCGGACGCATAAGCGATGACATTGAACTCGGTGCCTAATACCCGCACATCGTAACGGCCGGTCTTGACAATGAACGGATGCTCTTCGTCGGCCTTCACTGCAAAATATCCTTCGCCATCGAGCTGTACATCGCGAGTCTCCCCACCGAACGCAGCCGGAAACGTGAGGCGGCTTTGCGAATTGAGCCATACCTTCGTACCATCCGCCAACATCAATTCCGCCCGTTGTCCGGCCGGGACATAAACAGATTGCACCGCTTCGGATTTCTCCGGCCTGTTCCACCAATAATAGCTCCACACAAAAACCAAGGCAAAGACCGCCGCTATCTTCAGCAGTTCCCTAAGTGGCTTCTTCCACAAGATGCGTTTCGCGTGAGCAGGTTCATCCAATGAGATGTCCGTACGCCACAAAGCGATGTCGTACAATCGGCGTTGCGCCCTGTACGCCTGCAAGTGTTCGGGACTTTCTTCAATCCATTCCAGCACTTGCTTCCGTTCGGCTTCCGTTACGTCTCCGGCGATATATCGTTGTAATAAATCGGTATTCATCTTTTATTATCGGCTTTTGTAGATATAACGACTGAAGACAGCATTACCCTAAACGAAAAAGCAAAAAAATTGTTTTTTTAAAATTGAATTCCGTAAATATCCTCTGTAGGGGCGTATCGCATACGCCTGAATGCATCAACTAATCCACATGGATATTTTCCGCCCCTACAGGGCAATTGGGTGAAATGCGGATATTCAATTAAAAATACGCCAATCCATGCCGCGCATCCTATGCAATAAATAGGAATCTATCTGAGAACAACAAGCAATGTAACCACATGCATTCCTACTCTATACAGACTGCATAAGGCAAGGATCTACAAACACACCTATATGTTTCATGAGTTTCAATGTACTAAAACTAAAGTTTAATATATACTGAAACTTAGTTTCAAGATATTAAAACTAAAGTTTCAGAATCTTGAAACTAATGTAAAACCTGCATAAGCATGTGGAAGAAAGCTGTTTAAACCTGAAATACAAGCAGTTGCATACCCATTCGCACTCAATTATCAGAAGCGCAGGTACGGATAGAAGAAGCAAAGCAGAGGGAGGTAATCTTTCAACGCTACGCGAAGCGTTTTCAAGGCTTTCGAGATGTGATATTCCACGCCCTTGACCGAGATGCCCAACGCTTCGGCTATCTCACGGTTCGACTTGTCCTTAAAGCGGCTCAAGACAAATGCCTGGCGGGTCTGTTCGGGAAGTTGATAGAGCGTCTGACGCACGATACGCCCGATTTCATTCGAAAAAATACTGTCGGGCGAACACGCTTCGAGGCTCGAGATGCGAAGGGAAAGCTCGCGGCTCTGCCAATCGGCAAACGTCTCGAAAGCTGTCATCCTCACCTGCTCGTGCTTCAGCCAGTCGAGCGCCTTGTGCTTCAAAATAGTAAATAAAAGGGGAGCAATCTCCTCAACGGACGTTATCTCCATTTTCTCCCACAAGGCTATCAGCGCCTCGGAAGCAATATCTCTACTACCGCCTCATCGTGGACGTACGACTTGGCAAAGCTAAACGCTTTCTTATAATAAGAAGTATAGATAAACGAAAATGATAGGTCCGGCATGTCGGAGATAATTAAGAGTGAATAATTAATAATGAACAATGAATAGTTAATAACGGTGGATGTCTCTGATTGCCGTTATTAACTATTCACTTTTAATTGTTAATTAACTATGTTTATTCCTTATCTTGTTTCAAAGGCGCAGGAGTATCCAAGCCACGCTTCTCGAGCAACCACTTGATATCGGGACCTTTTCCGCGGAAATTGACGTACATATCCATCGCGTCATCAATACCGCCCGGCGTGAGGACATACTTGCGGAACTTGCTTGCCACTTCAGGGTCGAACAGGTTTCCGCTCTCTACGTATGCTCCGAACGCATCACAGTCGAGCACTTCCGCCCAGATGTAGCTATAATATCCGGCGGTATAGCCTCCGCCCATGGTATGCGCGAAATACGTAGTGCGGTAACGCGACGGTATCTGCTTCAGCAAACCACGGTCGCCCAAGGTCTTGGCTTCGAACTCCATCACGTCCATATCGGCAGGCACCGACTTCAGCGTGTGGAAATCCATATCCAGAAGCGATGCGGCAAGGTATTCCACCGTAGCGAAACCTTGTCCGTACTTGCTGCTCTTGTCGTATTTTTCTACCAGTTCGGTCGGCATGACCTCGCCTGTCTTGTAATGTTTCGCATATACCTGCAACATTTCCGGCTCGAAGGTGAAATGCTCGTCGATTTGAGAAGGAAGCTCCACGAAATCGCGGGGCACACCGCTCACGCCTGTATAGTGCACATCGCAAAAGAGCGAATGCAGCCCGTGCCCGAACTCATGGAAAAGCGTAGTCGCTTCATCCGGGCTCAAAAGGGCAGGCTCACCTGCCGATGGCTTGGTGAAGTTGCATACAATCGTAACTACAGGCACCACCTTGTTGCCGTTCTCATCATACGACTGGGGACGGTATTCGCCGCACCATGCGCCTCCGCTCTTGCTGGCACGTGGGAAGAAATCGAAATAAAGGATGCCCAAGGGCTTTCCGTCCTTGTCGATACACTCGAATACTTGCGCTTCGGGGTGCGGTTTCGGCATGTATTCCAAGGGACGGAACGTAATGCCATACAAGCGTTTTGCCATATAGAAAGCACCGTCGCGCACGTTGTTCAATTCCAAATACGGACGGATTTCGTTCTCGTCCATGTCGTATTTATGCTTTTTCGCTTTTTCGAAGTAATAACGCCAGTCCCAGCCTTCCGGCTCAAAATCGTTGCCCTCACGCTTGATTTCCGCCTTGATATCAGCCAACTCTTCCTTCGCCTTGGCAAGAGCAGGTGTCCAAAGCTGGTTAAGTAGGTCGTACACGTTCTTTTCGTTCTTCGCCATACGGTCTTCCAACACCATCGAGGCATAGTCTTCATAGCCCATCAGCTTGGCTTTTTCCAGACGTGCCGTAATCAGGTCGCGCACCACTTGCTTGTTGTCGGCATCGTTCCCGTTATTTCCCCGATTGATATAAGCCTTATAAATACGCTCGCGCAACACACGGTTATCGGCATATTGCAAGAAAGGCATGATGCTGGGGTTATGCAAGGTAAACACCCATTTGCCTTCTTCACCCATGCCCTTAGCGGTCTCGGCGGCCTGTGCTATCAAGCTGGCTGGCAGCCCGCTCAAGTCTTTCTCGTCCGTAATGACCAGCTTGAAAGCGTTGGTTTCTTTCAGCATGTTTTGCTCGAACGTAATCTGAAGCGTCGAAATCTTCTCGTTCAACGCCCGAAGCTTCTGCTGGTCGGCATCGCTCAGGTTGGCTCCGCTCCGTACAAAGCTTTTATACGTTTCCTCTAACAACTTAGCCTGTTCCTTATCGAGATTGAATTTCGCACGGTTCTCATATACTTCCTTCACCCGCTGAAACAAGCGTTTGTTCAGCGAAATATCATCGCTATGAGCCGAAAGCAACGGAGCCATTTCCTGCTCCAACGCCTGCATCTCGGCGTTCGTATTGCATCCGCTCTGCCCAAAGAACACATACGCCACCCGGTTCAGCATCGCTCCGCTCCGGTCGAGTGCCACAATGGTATTTTCGAAATCGGGCATCGAGCGCTGGTTTACTATGGCATCGATTTCCTGTTTCTGCTCTTCCATCCCTTTCAGGAACCCTTCACGGTAATCCGCAACCGTAATCTGTTCGAACGGCGGAACCCCGTAAGGCGTATTGAATTCGCTCAGGAACGGATTGACATGTCCCGTTGCATCTTGTCCGTAAACCGCCACGCCTGCAGCAAAGCATACGGCAAACATCAGTTTTCTGCAAACATTTATCTTCATGTTTTTTTCTACATTTATTATTTTGTGCGCTAAATTACGGAAAATTTCAAGAATAGGAAACTCAAAATGTGTATCTTTGTAAAAATAATGACTAAACACTTTGATTATGGAAACGACACTGGATACAAGCGCGGAACTCTTCCGCCAAATCGGTTACCTTGCCGACGACGAGAACAGCCTGAAGAAACTTCTTGCCTATACCAAGAAATTAGTGACCAAGAAAAAGGAGGCGGAAGAAGAGCCCGTACAGACCAAAGAGGAAATCCTTGCCGACTTTGCCGAGGCTTGCCGTGAACTGAAGCTGCACAAGGAAGGGAAAGTAGAACTACAAACGTGGGAAGAATTTAAAAAAGAATTGCAAGATGAAGGATATTACAATTAAACTTTCACTCATATTCCGAAAGGAATTCAAAAAACTTGCAAAGAAATACCGTTCGCTTCCTTTTGACTTGGAAAGATTAATAGAATCGATTCAAGAGAATCCTATACAAGACACGGATTTAGGTAACAAGCTTCGCAAAATCCGCCTTGCCATTACCTCTTGTGATAAGCCAAGATGCGTTCTATCTCGAAAAACATCGTGCCCCGCGTATCCGCAAACCCCTGCATCTTCCCCATAATGGAAAACGCTTGGCAAGGAAATCCAGCCAACAACAAGTCGTGAGGCGGAATGTCTTTTTCAGGAATCTTCGTGATGTCTCCCTGCGGATGTTCCCCGAAGTTTGCCGCATACGTTACACAGGCTGCCTTATCCCACTCCGACGAGAACACACACTGATAGCCCAACTCATCAAAAGGAATCCGGATGCCCCCTATGCCAGCAAACAAATCTATGAATCTTACCATGTGGATAATTGCATTCTTGGTTAGGATACAAAAGTACAACAAAGTGTTGAAACCTAAAAGCAAATGAGGAAGTTTTACGGACGCTTTATACCACTCTCGCTATGCACAATGGTCTTCATCTTGGAATAAGAAAAGTATATAATATATTTTACATTAAGAACTATATAAAAAAAATCATTCACATAGTCACAATTTTTGACCATTTAGGACTTTACAAAGTCTACTTATTCTATTTTCAAACATTTTCTCATTTGCTGAATTTTATAATAAATCATAACTTAGATGTGGTTATTAATCATTAAATCATCAATCATGAAAGCAAAAAGCATTTGGTTATGGGTATTGCTCGTAGTAACAGCAGTATCTTCGTGTAAGTATGATGACGGTGAGCTGTGGGACAAAGTCAACTCACTGGACAATCGAGTGACAAACATTGAGGAACAACTGACTCAGATGAACACAAACATTTCATCTATCAGTACTATTGTGAATGCAATAGATGATAATCTATTCATTACAAGCTTGGAAGAAACAGCCAATGGTTACTCCATTAAATTCAGCAACGGAGAAACCGCTACATTAACTAACGGAACAAACGGTGCAGACGGTAAAGATGCGCCAGTAATTGGTTTCGATGAGTTTGAAGGCAAGTATTATTGGACACAAACCATTGATGGACAACAATCATGGCTCACCGATGAAGCCGGAAACAAACTTCCTGTTACGGGAGCAGATGCAGTCACTCCG
The DNA here is from genome assembly GCF_002159755.1 of Bacteroides sp. An269. Taxonomy (NCBI): domain Bacteria; kingdom Pseudomonadati; phylum Bacteroidota; class Bacteroidia; order Bacteroidales; family Bacteroidaceae; genus Bacteroides; species Bacteroides sp. An269. The sequence goes on along the minus strand of NZ_NFJG01000072.1, from coordinate 15,247 downwards.
CAACTGAAAGTCAATACAGATGGATTCTGGATGGTAAGCTACGACAACGGTTTGACTTATGCGGAAGTGTTGGATGAAGCAGGAAATCCAGTAAAAGCTGTAGGTGAAGACGGTAAAGATGGAGAAGATGGCATTGACGGTTCTGACGGTGCTAAGGGAGATTCTTGGTTCAGTGAAGTGAAAGTTGAAAATGGATATGTTGTATTTGTCTTGATAGACGGAACAGAAATCAACATACCCTTTGAATCAGAAGACACTCCCAATCCGATAGAAGAAGAATATTTTGACATCGAAGAGGCTACTTATCATTCAGGAGCTATGCCAGAAGCAACAACAAAGTTGCCAACAGAACAAGGCGAATTGATTGCGGACGAAACATTCGCTCCTGGCGGAAGTTCTTATTTCTCCTTAAATACAACGGAAGAATTGGAAAATATTTATATAGGTGTAGAAGGTAAAGAAGGTTATTATGAAATGAATGCAGCGGATGTGCTCACAACAGTACCAAGCCGTACAACGTACATGTTCAATTACCAGTTTATTCTGTTAATCAGCCAGCAATTTACCGCCAATGTAACATTAAGAATCGTAATACAAACCATAGACGGAAGATTCTACTTCTTAACATGGGAAGTAAGACTGATTGAAGTAGGAATCGGTGAATTACAAATCAGCTTAGCTTTCTCAAATGCAAAAGATGTAGACCTCCATGTAATAGAACCCAATGGAAATATAATCTTCTTTGGAAGCAGACAGCCCTGGTTGTTCACTACAGATTCCACTCCTAACATTTCAGAAGGACAAATCATTGGATTAGACCTTGACTCGAACCCTGGATGTAATATAGACAATGTCAACAAAGAAAACATCTATTTCCCTGCAGAATATGTACAGAAAGGAACTTATACAGTATTGGTAGATATGTTTTCTAATTGTGATGAAAACATAGCAACCGATTGGACTGTAAGAGTGAACTACCGTGGCCAGTTAATCAGACCCGACACTGGAACCAATCCGGCTAATGGCACTTTCCCAATTGGTACACCAAGCAATGGTGCATATCGTCCGAATATGCCTGTAGCAATGACCTTCACAATCAATGAAGGTATAGAAGTTCCTGTAATATCTCGTAGCAGCAACGATATATATCCGGTTGGAAAGAATTTAGACTCTTTCGCAAAAATGAAATTATTGCAAATGGGCATTGTAGTTGACTGATACTAAAACAAGTTACTAAAAATTAGCGCAGAATCCCGCAACCAATAAACAGCTGCGGGAATCTGCGCTAACCTGCGTTAAAAAAATCTTCTAAGTTTACTTCGCGATAATCAGGAAATAGTTCTTCTTGCCGCGCTGAACGAGCAAGTATTTCTCATCCAGCAAATCATCGGCAGTAATCACTTGGTCGAATGCGGTAAGCTTTTCCTTGTTCAGCGATACGCCTCCGCCTTGCGTCATCTTGCGCATCTCGCCTTTCGAGGGGAAAATAGCGGCTTTCTCCACAAACAAGTCTACAGCCTTGATGCCGGCTTCTATTTCGCTCTTAGCCACCTCAAACTGAGGCACACCTTCGAATACGGAAAGCAACGTGTCTTCGTCCAGACGCTTCAAGGCATCGGAAGTGGCGTTTCCGAAAAGAATGCCCGATGCTTCTACCGCTGCATTATAGTCTTCTTCAGAATGTACCATGACGGTAACTTCTCGTGCCAGACGTTTCTGGAGCACACGCAAGTGTGGAGCTTCCTTATGCTCGGCAATCAGCGCATCGATTTCTTCTTTCGTAAGCGAAGTGAATATCTTGATGTAGCGTTCGGCATCTTCATCGCTCACGTTCAGCCAGAACTGGTAGAATTTATAAGGAGAGGTATAACGTGCGTCCAACCATACGTTTCCGCTTTCGGTCTTGCCGAACTTCGTGCCGTCGGCTTTCGTTACCAGCGGACAGGTAAGGGCGAACACTTCTCCCCCATTGGTACGGCGAATCAATTCGGCACCCGTAGTGATGTTCCCCCACTGGTCGCTTCCACCTAATTGGAGCTTGCATCCGCGGGTTTCATATAAATGCAAAAAGTCATATCCCTGGAGCAGCTGATACGTGAACTCGGTGAATGAAAGTCCGTCGCGTGCCTCGCCGTTCAGACGTTTCTGCACCGAGTCCTTCGCCATCATATAGTTGACGGTGATGTGCTTGCCTACGGTTCGGGCAAAATCGAGGAAGGTGAAGTCTTTCATCCAATCGTAATTGTTCACCAGTTCTGCACGGTTCGGGGCATCCGACTCGAAGTCGAGGAACTTGCCCAACTGTTTCTTGATGCACTCTTGGTTATGGCGCAGGGTTTCTTCGTCCAGCAGATTCCGCTCCTGCGATTTGCCGGAAGGGTCGCCAATCATACCCGTAGCTCCGCCCACCAAAGCCAAAGGCTTGTGTCCGCAACGCTGGAAATGCCGCAACATCATTACACCACACAAGTGTCCGATATGCAAGGAATCGGCAGTAGGGTCGATACCCAAGTAAGCCGTTACCATTTCTTTTTCCAACAATTCTTCTGTGCCCGGCATCATGTTATGCACCATTCCGCGCCATTTTAATTCTTCTACAAAATTCATCGAATGAGATTCTTAGTTTAACATTATATTAAAGTCAACGGCAAAAGTACGACACTTTATCTGAATAACCAATTTTTACCGGTTAAAAAAGAGCGAGTTAACCGTCCGGCTGACATTATCCGCCAATAAATCCGGATGGATTCCACGTATCTCTGCCGCCCTATGGTATAAGGTATGGATAGGCACACGGCTCTCATCGGTTTCCAGCAAGAAGGTTCCTTCAGGCATATACCGCAATGCATCCGCGTGATAATGTTCGCCGAAAGAGAGGTAAAACCCTTGCCTTACGAGGCTCTGCGCCAGTTCCTTTTTCCCCCGAAAGCCGTGGACAATCCAAGGCTGTGAAGGATGAATTTCTTTTTTCAAGGCAATCAATTCATTATAAACCTTTACGGCATGAATAATCAGAGGCAGGCGGTAGTGTTCGGAAAGAGAAACTATCATGCGGAAAGCTTCCTCTTGCAAGGAAAAAGGCGCATGGCAACACTTATCAAGCCCCGCTTCTCCCAAAGCAATCACCCGCTTGTCTTTTCCCAACACAGATTCTATCCACCGGAGCTGCATCGGATAATTCTCGGAAGTAAGATGCCACGGATGTATCCCCACCGAAAGCCACATAGCTTCATCGGGTAAGGGAATATACTTGCTATCGGCATTGAATATAGCTTCGGAAGGAGATGCAGATAAGTGATGAGTATGGACATCAAAACACATCATAATAAATGAAGAATGAAGAATTAAGAATCCTCTGTAGTGAATAACTAAGGAACAGGGTCGTATCCCGAACCTCCCCACGGATGGCACCGCAACAGGCGGCGTATGGCAAGGTAAAGCCCTTTGAACGGACCGTGTTTCTTTATTGCCTGAACGGCATATTCCGAACATGTGGGTGTAAACCGGCACGATGGAGGCGTAAAGGGAGAAATGCAGTTCCGATAAAAATAAATGGGAAGTAAAAGCAAAAACGAAAGTATCTTTTTCATGCTTCATCCGACACGCTCCGCTATCAACTGGAGCAACTTTTTCACCTTTTCCTCTACTTCCGGAGAAGCATGAAGCTCATCATCGAGCCAAATGAAAGCGACCGCAAGTTTCTTGCCTTTCGCTTCTAAAGCATCTGTCAGCAGAGACTTGTTTTTACGGTAGGCTTCCCTGATTTGCCGTTTCACCCGATTGCGCTTTACCGCACGCTTGAAACGCTTTTTAGAGACACTAATCAAGACAGAGACCTCAGGAAGACCTGCATTTTCCACCGGCATATAAACAGCACGCAAAGGAAAAACAGCCAATGACTTGCTGCCTCCTGCAAACAATTTGTCAATCACCAGCAAGCTGCTTAAATGTTCCTTTTTCGGAAAAGTTTTTTTTACCGGTTCTGTCATAATTTGAATATTAAAGAAACGCAGGTTAACGCAGATTTTCACAGATTTATATTATACTATCCGCGCCAACCTGCGTTAATCTGCGTTTCAATATATACCGATGAATCTTATTTATTATGTTCGCGGATAAACATATCCAATGCGGCAGGCATCGAAGGAGCAGCTACCGTAGGAGCTTCCAAATCCAGACGCAATCCTGCATCTTTTACCGCCTTTGCCGTAGTCGGTCCGAAACTTCCGATGGCGATATCCTTCTGCTCGAACTTAGGGAAGTTCTTCATCAATGATTGGATTCCAGCCGGACTGAAGAAAATCAGCATATCATAATCAAAATCTTCTTCCGGTGTGAAATCATTACTTACGGTACGGTACATCACCGCTTCAGTATGTTGGATGTGATGTTTATCCAACAAGTCTTTCACTTCATCGTTATGCACGTCCGACATCGGAATCAGATACTTCTCCGTACTGTGCTTCACAATTACAGGCACTAAATCGACAAACTTGCCCGTAGCGCCGAAGAATACTTTCCGCTTACGGTATTGAACATATTTCTGAATATACAAAGCTATGGCTTCCGAAGTACAGAAATACTTCATCGTCTCAGGGACAGTTACACGCAACTCCGCACAAAGGTTGAAAAAATGGTCTATGGCGTGACGCGAAGTAAATACGACAGCAGTATGATCCAATATGGAAATCTTCTGTTGTCTAAATTCCTTTGCCGACAAACTCTCAACTTTTATAAACGGGCGAAAATCTATTTTCACTCCGTACTTCTCAGCAATGTCAAAATAAGGTGACTTTTCTGATGTAGGTTTAGGCTGAGAAACGAGGACTTTTTTAATCTTCAAGGCACTAAAAATTTAAAATCACAATCTGGTTCATATAGAGGATACCTTTCGCCAACAGCAAAAGGGGTACCATTTCGAGGGCACAAAAGTACAGAATAAAATGTAGAAAACCATAACTTTGGTTGAAAAAGTTCCTAAATCCCCTATAAAATAACAATATTTTAGCGGAAATCAACGTAAAAGCTATCAATATATTACTAATAATGACATCGGGACGAAAGTAAATAATGAACAAGATAATAGGCAACAACAGGAAACATTGGGCACTAAGAAGGTCGAAGTATGTCTGAATCCACGCCTTGCTTTGCTCCTTCTCAAAGAAAACCCAGTTGACAAAATTATAACTTCCCCACTTGAACAACATATAAAAAATCGACAACAAAATGTACCCACCAATCAATGCCTCGTGAGGAGTAACATAAACCAATGCCGGAAATGACTCCACCGAATAATAATAGAAAAACAGACCGTAACAAATACAAGTCAAGAGTGGAAATACCATCGTATACCCATTGTCCGTACCTTGCACCTCATCGAACAGGCTACTGCGGTCCTTGCGCTGAAACAGGCTTCTGATATGCTGGATGATATATTTCTTTCCATTCTTCACAATATGCGAAAACACAAGGAAACAAAACAAAAGCAGGCACGTAACCGACCATTCGGAACGAATCTGGTAAGGTAAAACCTCACCCGGCATACCAGAAACAGTCTGCATACTTCTCACCAAGGCACTATCGAGTTGCAAGGACTCTTCGTGTACCTTTTCGACAATGTATTCGAATCCGACGGAGCATGTATCGTTCATACAGCTGCAAATTTACAGATTTTCTTGTCCCATGCCGGAAGAGAAACACATAGCTCCACAGCTTCCTCGGGAGTAAAGGCCACTTGCCAAAGCGATTCGTGTTCGCGACGCATAAATTGCTGGCCGATGGCTTTCTCTAACATTTCTATCAACGGATTATAAAACCCTTGGATATTCAAGACAACAATCGGTTTAAGGTAAAGTCCCAGTTGCTTCCACGTAATGACTTCCAACAATTCTTCCATCGTGCCACATCCTCCAGGAAGCGCAATGACAGCATCCGACATACGCGCCATCAAGCTTTTACGCTCGTGCATCGTTTCTGTCTCCATCAACTGTGTCAAGCCGGAATGATGCCAGTCCCGCTCTACCATAAACCGGGGAATAACACCCGTTACCGTACCGCCTGCAGCAAGGACTGTATTGTTAAGGCATCCCATCAACCCTACCTTACCTGCCCCATCAATCAAGTTTATCCCTTTTTCCGCCAAAAGATATCCCAGCCTTTCGGCAGCTTTAAAATAAACCGGAGCAATTTGCGGGCTGGATGCACAATATACACAGATATTCTTTATTTCACTCATAATGTCAAGTGATTCATGAAACGCAGATTAACACAGATTTTCACAGATAAATTAAAAAATTCTTTCTGCGTTAGAAGCTGTTTTGAATTTATCGTGCGATGATTTGGGATGAGTTTTTGAGGCATTTTCGCTTCTGTGATGAGGAAGATAGCGGGCTATCTGACGAAGAACAGGAGCGAAAAAGACCAAAAAATCGCCCAAAGCACACACGAAAACGGGTACATCAAGCCAAGAAAAACTTTTTGGAGAAATTCAAAACAGCTTCTTAATCTGCGAAAATCTGCGTTTCCATTATAATTATTTTACTTCAGCCCGAAAGCCGCTTTCACTTTATCCACATAGTCCAGTTTTTCCCATGTGAAAAGCTCCACTTCCACATCTTTGTTGCCTTCGTAAAGCGATTCGAAATGCTTGATCACCTTTCTCGGTTCACGTCCCATATGACCGTAAGCGGCTGTCTCACTATAAATAGGATTACGGAGCTTCAGACGTTCCTCGATGGCATACGGACGCATATCGAACAACTCGTCTACTTTCTTCGCAATCTCACCGTCACTCATGGCTACATGGCTTCGTCCATAAGTGTTGACGTAGATATTTATAGGACGTGCCACACCAATGGCATACGACACCTGTACCAATACCTCATCGGCCACACCCGCTGCTACCAGATTCTTGGCTATGTGACGTGCGGCGTATGCAGCGCTGCGATCCACTTTACTGGGGTCTTTTCCCGAAAAGGCACCACCACCATGTGCACCTGCACCTCCGTAAGTATCCACAATAATTTTACGCCCGGTCAATCCCGTATCTCCATGAGGTCCTCCGATAACAAACTTACCAGTAGGATTCACATGATACGTGATTTGGTCGTTGAACAACTTCAACACTTCCGGATGATGAATCTCGGCTATCACGCGGGGAATCAGGATGCCGATTACGTCCTTGCGAATCTGTTCCAACATTGCCCGATCTGCCTTTTCCTGTGCTTCCGGCGTATCGTCTTCTGGCAAAATAAATTCATCATGCTGCGTAGAGATTACGATTGTATCAATACGTACCGGACGCCGGTTATCATCATATTCGATAGTCACCTGACTTTTCGCATCCGGACGGAGGTAAGTCATCACTTTACCTTCACGACGGATTTCGGCAAGCACAATCAGCAACTTGTGTGCCAGATCGAGCGACAACGGCATATAGTTTTCGGTCTCGTTCGTTGCATAACCGAACATCATCCCCTGGTCGCCCGCACCCTGATTCATAGGGTCTTCACGTTCCACGCCACGGTTGATGTCGGGGCTTTGTTCATGAATAGCAGAGAGCACCCCGCACGAATTGCCTTCGAACATATATTCGCTCTTGGTATAACCGATACGGTTAATCACCTCACGTGCTACTCGTTGAAGGTCGATGTAAGCCTTTGTTTTCACTTCTCCTGCCAGCACCACCTGTCCGGTAGTGACCAATGTTTCGCAAGCTACTTTCGAACTGGGGTCATAAGCCAACAGTTTGTCAAGCACAGCGTCGGAAATCTGATCCGCCACTTTGTCGGGGTGTCCTTCAGACACCGATTCGGATGTGAATAAATATCCCATTTCTGTTTTATAAATTAAAAGGATTAATAAATGCCGTGTACGGACAAGAGCAGGAATACAAAGAGGGGGAAAATCAAAAACGAACTTGTGTTTTAGCATTTTTTTCCGTGGTTGCAAGCTACTCAAATCTTTCCACTTTTAAATTCGATGCAAAGATACGCATATTCCTTGGAATAAAGATGAAGTGAAAACTTATTTAACATATCGCTTAAAGAGATAATGAATGGAATCCTTTATATCAACAAGACCGGATGAATGTCCATCCAAATTTCAGGTACTTCCCAAACACTGGATTGTGGAACGCTCTTTCTCATGGCTGGAAAATTTCAGAAAGCTGACCATCGATTACGAATTCCTTGCTGAAACTATGGTACAGATTGCATTCATACAAATCATGCTTATACTTCTCGCGGCATTAATTTGTGCATTTAGTCGCTTGTCACATTTGTCAAGCCGGATTTGTGCCCGTACACTTTATGTCCATCGGTGGCTTTTCCAAGCTAAGCCAAAACATTAGTTTAGTCCGATAATCCAATCCGCATGGCTGCCTTGTTTGTAAGATTAATAATCTTACAAACGATGCAGTTATATTGCGGAGAAACCGAAGCTTGCTTGTCATACCGAATGTGTAATCCGGCGTGACACTGGCAACAGGAGCGACACCGGAAGTGTGTATTCCATTAAAATGCACAATTGCACACTGTTCAAAGTATAATATACAAAAAAACAGCAGGAAGCCTTCCTTTTGAAAAAGGAAAAAACTTCCTGCCTTTTTGTTATGAATGAAACGACTTGATTTTATTTCGGTTGCTTGCCAATGTAAGCCAGGATACCACCATCCACGTAAAGGATATGACCGTTTACAAAGTCGGAAGCATCAGATGCAAGGAATACCGTGGGACCCATCAGATCTTCGGGTGTTCCCCAGCGTGCAGCCGGAGTCTTTGAGACAATAAACGAATCGAACGGATGACGTGAACCGTCTGCCTGACGTTCGCGCAACGGAGCAGTCTGCGGAGTAGCGATGTAACCCGGACCGATACCATTGCACTGGATGTTGTATTCACCGTATTCGGAAGCGATATTGCGGGTCAGCATCTTCAGACCGCCTTTAGCTGCTGCGTATGCAGATACGGTTTCACGACCCAATTCGCTCATCATCGAACAAACATTGATAATCTTTCCATGACCTTTCTTGATCATGCCCGGAATAACCGCCTTAGCCATGATAAACGGAGCTGTAAGGTCGATGTCGACAACTTGGCGGAACTCATCTACCGTCATGTCACACATCGGGATGCGCTTGATGATACCTGCGTTGTTTACCAGAATATCAATCACGCCCAGTTCTTTCTCTATCTGTGCCACAAGTACTTTAACCGCTTCCTCGTCAGTCACATCACAAATATAACCTTTTGCATCAATGCCTTTTGCCTTATAATCGGCAAGAGCATCATCCAGATGTTTTTGTGAACGGCAATTGAACGCAATTTTGGCACCCGCCTGAGCCAATGCTTCGGCCATAGCAAAACCGATTCCATACGCACCGCCTGTTACAAGGGCTACTTTGCCCTCTAATGAAAAATTAACCATAATGTTTTTCATTTTTTATAGTAAATAATTATTTATCTCCGGCATTTCGTCATACCGTTTACGGACACGGTCTGTCATTATACCGTACAAATATACAAATTTCTTTATTATTGCGCCAATATTTCACAAATCTTATCTTGAAAAAGACGTGCTTTTCTTCCACTCATCACGTTTTGATTGATAATCACGAAAGCCAACATATCACCATTTCCGGCACGTACATACCCGGCAAGCGAGCTGACTCCTTTTACCGTACCGGTCTTGGCACGCACGTTGCGGAACGCCTTCTCTTTCCGCATACGGTAACGGAGTGTACCGTCTACACCAGCTATGGGCAACGCTTCGTAAAAAGGATGGAATATTTCCTGATGGGCATACGCATATTTCAAATAAGCCAGCAACAATTCGGGCGACACATAATTGTACATCGAAACCCCACTCCCATCGACAATGCTGTAATCGTCCGGGTCCTTCCCGATGTGATGACGCATGAAGTGTTCTATCTCTTTCTGTGCATCCTCGGTACCGACACTTTTATGCCCGCCTCCCCGGATAGCCAAGTGATAAAACAAAGCTTCTGCCGAAAGATTATCGCTTTTCTTCAGGGCACGTTTCAGAACAGGTTCCAACGGACGGGAGACTTTATATAATAAGGTGACCGTATCGGGACAGACGCCATATTTCAACGAATCGACGGCTATATGCTCCTGAGCTAACTGGTAACGAAAAGTCTGGATAAAGAAATCCTGTGATGAAAACATGCTCAGTGTCCTGCCGGACGGACGCCCTACATTACCGGTAATGTGAATGGTATTACCGTTATATAACCAATCCCGATTTATTTTCAGACTCCCATAATGAGGTATACCACACACGGCACGATTGTCTATTGTATAATAATCCGATTTCGGATATACCTCTACTTCGGGACGTCTTCCTTTTTGAGAAGGTTTGACCGATACATTCACGCATCCCCTGTTCAGCATCAACGGAGAGAGATAAGGCTGAAAGGCATTAGGGGTATCATCCCACGCCCAACCTGTACCCCAATAAATGGAATCCATCACCGATACATCTGCCACCAGGTTTCCCTTGATGCTGTTTATACCTGCACGGTGCACGGCATCGGTCAGACGCTGCAAATCGTCTTCCATAAATTCAGGGTCGAAACCTCCCACCACGTATAAATTACCCTCCAAGGTACTGTCTGCCCCGATTGTACCCGTATAAGCCAAACGGGTATCGAAGGTATAGCCTGTACCCAACTCTGCCAATGCCGTGACCGTGGTGATAATCTTCTCGATAGAAGCCGGACGATACAATTTCTGATCCTGATAAGCATAGACCGGCGTCCCTTTCGTCAGATTGAATACCGTGATGCCTACTTCGGATGTCTTCAGCACAGGCGATGATGCAACCAGTGCCTCCAGTTGTTCTGCCACACCTTGTGCACAAACCTGGCAAAAGGCCAGCAACATTCCTAAAAAGAAACCTAAACGATGCATAGTTATAAATCTCTAAACAGTTCGCCTACCGTGGGATGTGGAAATACATACCGGCGGAAAGTCTCCAAATCAAGCTCATCTTCTACCATTATGCCGCCCAATACAATGAGTTCGGATGCCGGATTGCCCAACAGGTGAACTCCTAGTACCTTATTATGCTCGTCTACCAGTACCTTCATCATGCCGTTCACACCCTCATTCTCTGCCACAAACCTGCCCGAATAAGTCATCGGGAACTTTACCGCCCGATAAGTAATGCCTTGCTTCTGCAACATCTCCTCGGTTTTTCCCACTGAAGCGACCTCGGGATGTGTATAAACCACGCCGGGAATGGCATGATAACTCATTCCGACAGATTTTCCCAAGATGGTATCTACCGCTATTTCGGCTTCTTTTACCGCCGTATGAGCCAAAAGAGAGACTCCATTCAAATCTCCGCAAGCATATACACCCGGCACAGAAGTTTGAAGCTGGGCATTTACCTTGATGCACTTCCGTTCGGTATATGCAAGAGACAAGTTTTCCAACCCGAAGCCTTGCGTCACCGGACGTCTCCCTACACTCAAGAGCAATTTTTCTGCCTCGAAACGGGTCTCTTCTGCTCCTGTCTGATAATAAACCTGCATACCGGTCTCATTCTGCTCCAGACGGACAACCTTGGCTCCCAGTTTGAAGTCAACACCTCGTTTTGCATAATCGGCACGGAGCATCGAAGCAATTTCACGGTCTATACCGTTCAATATTTCGTCCATCATTTCGATAACGGTCACTTTTACACCTAAGTCGGAAAAGAATGAAGCGAATTCCATCCCGATAACCCCTCCGCCGATAATGGCAAGCGACCGTGGGATTTCTTTGTTGTCAAGCGCATCGCGATGAGTCCAATAACCGACTTTCTCTATGCCCGGAATAGGAGGAATAACCGTCTGGCTCCCCGTGCAAAGAATCAGGTTCTCGCATTCGTAGATTTCCCCAGCGCAACGCACGGTATGCGCATCGACGATGAAAGCCTCTCCGTTTACCAACGTGACATTGGCTCCCGTAAGCTTTGCCTTCACTCCCAGCACCAGCTTGCGCACCACCTTCGACTTGCGGGCTATCACCTTGGGCAAATCGAAACTAACTTCACCGGCACTTACATTATACTTGCGTGCGTGGACGCAGCTATCATAAAGCTTCGATGCATATAGGAGCGTTTTCGTAGGGATACATCCTTCGTTCAGACACACGCCTCCCACACTGTTCTTTTCAAACAGAACCACACTCAGTCCTGCTTTCCCCGCCCTTTCGGCGGCGGTATATCCGGCAGGTCCCCCGCCGATAATCGCTACTTGGTATTTCATGGTACGTTATTGTTTTTAAGGTCAGTTATTCTTCCACATATTCCATCATCGGGTTCGCTTCCTTCAAGCTGGCGATGAACCCTTTCCGGTCTTTCGGATCCACGGTAGCGTGTCCCTTGGTATGGCGCAACACAATTTGCTGGCTTTTCCATGCCTGTTTACGGTAAATCAGTTTCGAAATGCCGTGCAAACGCGAAACTCCGGTAAATCCCCGGCGTATCCATACATCCCCGTTATCGCGTATCTGAATACGGGTTGTCAACTGGTCAACAGCAAGTCCCAAAGGAGCCAGAAGCCCCAACAATCTCCAATAATTCTTACTTTCTAAAGAAAGCCATACAATTGCCAACACCAGTACCAGCAAGATGGTCATCCATGCATATGATACTTGCCGGACTCTAAACAATTTTGCCATAATCTCTTTTTTATCTAAGTTTACTCATTATTCTTTCTTGTCTTTTTCTGTATCCAACTGATGAACTCATCTGCATCCACAGGTGAGACCTGTAGCTTATCATCTTTTCCTGCCACACGATAGACGATTTCCACTCGTTTTACCGACAGAGCCGGAGCTATGGAAAAAGATTTGACCCGATTCATCATTTCTATCGAATTCAAATCCAACGTCCTGCCCGGCACAAACCGACCGCTCTCTATCCGTAACATTCCGTCTTCCGTCACTACATAACGGGTATGGACCAACATTTCGATTTCGAAAATCATACATATCGCCAGCAAGACCGCCAGCAACGTATAATGCAACCAAAAGAAATCGAACAATAAAAAAGCAGTAACAGCCATTAATGACCAGTACCACCCGTCTACCTTCGAATGAAATGTCCTGTTCATCATCCTTTTCCTTATTAATTCAGGGTGAAGATAGTAAATAATCATATAAAATCATTACATCCGGTAAAGTTCTTTTGAAAAAAAAGCAATATGCAGTACAGACATTTCAGTTTTTTTGTAGTTTTGCGTCAATATATACACATTATTATCATGATAAGGAAATATGATTTTCTCGTTATCGGTTCAGGAATTGCCGGAATGAGCTTTGCGCTGAAAGTAGCGCATAAAGGCTCGGTTGCACTGATTTGCAAAGCCGGGCTGGAAGAAGCGAACACATATTATGCACAAGGAGGCATCGCTTCTGTGACAAATCTGAAGGTGGATAATTTCGAAAAACACATTCACGATACGATGGTTGCCGGAGACTGGATAAGCGACCGTGCAGCGGTAGAGAAAGTAATACGCAACGCCCCGTCACAAATCGAAGAATTAATCAAATGGGGAGTAGACTTCGACAAAAAAGAAAATGGAGAGTTCGACCTTCACCGGGAAGGCGGTCATTCCGAGTTCCGTATCCTTCATCACAAAGACAATACTGGCGCCGAAATCCAAACCAGTTTGATAGAAGAAGTCAAACGACATCCGAACATCACCGTCTTTACCAACTTTTATGCCGTAGAAATCATCACACAACATCATTTAGGCATCATTGTTACCCGTCATACCCCAGGTATCAAATGTTATGGAGCATACGTATTGAACGAAGCTACAGGAGAAGTGGACACGTTCCTTTCAAAAGTTACCGTTATGGCAACAGGAGGATGCGAAGCTGTTTACCGTCATACCACCAACCCGTTGGTAGCTACAGGCGATGGTATCGCAATGGTGTATCGAGCCAAAGGTATCGTAAAAGATATGGAATTTATCCAATTTCATCCGACTGCCTTGTATCATCCGGGCGACCGGCCCAGCTTCTTAATTACAGAAGCTATGCGAGGATATGGAGGTGTACTAAGAAATCTGGCAGGCGAAGAATTCATGCAAAAATACGACCCACGCTTATCATTGGCTCCACGGGACATCGTAGCCCGTGCCATAGATAATGAAATGAAACAGCGTGGTGAAGACCATGTTTATCTAGATGTCACTCATAAAGACCCCGAAGAAACTAAAAAACATTTTCCGAACATATACAAGAAATGTCTCAGCCTGGGAATCGATATCACTAAAGATTATATTCCGGTAGCTCCTGCTGCACATTATCTATGCGGAGGCATCAAAGTAGACCTTGACGGACAATCCAGCATCAAACGTCTGTATGCTCTAGGTGAATGTTCCTGTACCGGTTTGCATGGAGGCAACCGACTAGCTTCAAATTCCCTGATAGAAGCCATCGTTTATGCAGATTCTGCAGCCAAACATGCCATAAGCGTACTAGACCGTTATGATTTCAATGAAGATATTCCAGAATGGAATGCAGAGGGTACAATGAACAACGAAGAACGCATTTTGATTACCCAAAGCATGAAAGAAGTTAATCAAATTATGGAAGCATACGTAGGTATTGTACGCAGCAATCTTCGTCTGGTACGTGCATGGAATCGGTTAGATATTTTATACGAAGAAACAGAACGCCTATTCAAACGCGTAAAAGCATCTCGTGAAATTTGCGAACTCCGCAACATGATTAATGTAGGCTACCTGATTACCCGTCAAGCTATGGAACGTAAAGAAAGTCGAGGATTACATTACACAATCGATTATCCACATCCTTGCAACAAGGAACCAGAATAAAAAAATAATTCTACAATTAACCAATAAACAATTATTCTGAAGCAGGCTTTAAAAAATTTTTTTAGAGCCTGCTTATTTTTTTAATTGTATTTTAAAGATGTTTTCCTGACTTTATGAGAATTACAGACCATCTGACTAATAAAATGAATATCCTCAAAATGCCTGTAGGTAAAAGGTGTTAGAAGGAGTTATACCTTCAAGTAGAAGTTAAATGGCTGAATGACATCCATGACAAGAAAAAGAATGCATAATCTCAAAAAAAGAAAGGGATCCTCCCCCGGCCATCAGACCGGGGGAGAATCCCAAAACGGCGGCTACCTACTCTCCCACTGTTACGCAGTACCATCGGCGTGACGAAGCTTAACTTCTCTGTTCGGAATGGGAAGAGGT
>NZ_NFJG01000071.1:0-21755 GCF_002159755.1 Bacteroides sp. An269 | reverse complement strand
CGGATGACCCTGATTCCGGGCTTCCACCGCCTTCCTCCGCCCTTTCCGCTACGCTCCAAGGACGGAGGAAGGCGGTGGCGGAGTTGCACTTCTAACTTGACGGTGGGAGGCTATTTAAATTTATATGAATATCAGGTAATACCCGTTAGCGGAATTAATGTTGTATATAATTCTATTAGGGCTACTTCATTCTATGTCCTCCAATGAGGGGATGTATATCCCCGGTATGGAGGGCATAAAACCAAACCGTCTGCGGATGGGGGTTATGAACCAAGATAATAGCTAAACTATGAGCGTGTTTTTCATTGTTTCTCTACTACAATTCTGTTATCCCATCGTTTCTGAATAAAAATCAAGCATATCATAAATATCATCTTGAGTGGCAGTCTGGTTGATATGAATATCACCTACTTCGCTGATTAGTGTAAAGTTAACCTTTCCTTCAGCACTGTTTTTCTTATCATGACACATAAAAGCATACAAACGCTCATAATCCTCGCAGGTGAAAGCCACACGGCCATAATTTTCTTTAATAAATTGCAAAGTCTGACGAAGTTTTTCCTTGGGGAATCCCATACGTAAGTGAGAATAATACAGTTCGCATACCATCCCAGCCGCTACAGCATAACCGTGCAAAATAGGACGACCATTTTCCAAAGCAAGACTTTCGAAAGCATGTCCTACCGTATGCCCGAAATTTAACGCTTTACGGATACCTTTTTCAAATGGGTCTTGTCTTACAATCTGCTCTTTCACCTCAATGGACTTACCTACCAATCTTTGTAGGCACCCGTAATCAATCCGGTTCAAATCAAAACCAACCAGTTCGCTCCAGTGGCAGGCGTTACTGATTAGCCCATGTTTCAACATCTCCGCATAACCAGAAAGCAGATTTTCCCGGTCAAGCGATTTCAGAAATCCGCAGTCTATCAATACAGATTCGGCTGGGGCAAATGCGCCGATTTCATTCTTCAGCCCATTGAAATTTATGCCAGTCTTTCCTCCCACAGATGCATCTACCATCCCCAACAATGTGGTCGGAATATTAATCATCGAAATACCCCGCTTAAAAGTAGCAGCTGCAAAACCTCCTAAATCGGTTACCATACCTCCGCCTAAATTTATCATCAGCGAACGACGTGTAGCCCCTTTCAAACTCAATTGCGTCCACACATACGCCAATGTTTCCAGGTTTTTGTGCACATCCTCTACCCCTATACAAATTTCAACGGCATTTTTCAAGAAAGGAAACCTACAGATAATCGGAAAACAAAAGACATGTGTGTGTTCATCTGTCAAGACAAACACTTTGTCGTGTTCACTTTTCGTTACCGCTTTCTTTAAATCATTTTCCAACTGATTGCAAATTACTACTTCCTGCATACTCATAATTATTTGTTTATTTGGGGGCAAAAATAGAAAAAAGTTAGCAGCAAGACGAAAGCATTAACAAATATTCAGGATGAAAGATTAAACCTTATCTTGCTTTTTCTGTCAAACAGGCGACAAACATTTAGACATTAATTAAAAGAAGACAATGAAAACGTGGGTTATGGGGTTACTACTGATGTTCGCAGGAACAGCAACCTTTGCACAAGGCAACAGTAGATTAGGAAAGATTTCAGGACGTGTAATTGATGCAGATGACCAATCACCGGTAATGGAAGCTACAGTACAAGTGTTATCATTACCAGACAGCACAATGGTGACTGGTCAATCAACCGATTTGAACGGACGGTTCTCGATCAATGTACGTCCGGGAAATTATGCATTGAAAATATCATTTATAGGCTATACATCTGATGTAAGAAGGGTGTCTATTACAAAATCCAAACCAAATCTGAATATCGGAACGGTAAAAATGCACATGGATGCCGTAATGTTGGAAGCGGCAACCGTAGTAGCCCAGGCTCCCGAAGTAACCGCAGTAGCAGATACACTGGTGTACAACAGTTCGGCATACCGCGTACCTGAAGGCTCTGCCCTGGAAGAACTGGTAAAAAAACTTCCCGGGGCAGAAGTGGACGAAAATGGAAAAATCACCATCAATGGCAAAGAAATTACGAAAATCATGATTGACGGAAAAGAGTTTTTTGCAGATGACCCTAATATCGCCATGAAAAACCTTCCAGTCAACATCATCGACAAAGTACGGGCATACGACAAACAATCAGATATGGCACGTGTGACAGGTATTGAGGATGGTGAAGAGGAAACCGTGCTTGACCTAAGCGTAAAGCCGGGTATGAACCACGGATTTTTCGGGAACGTAGACGGAGCGTACGGTACAGAAGACCGATATAGTGCCAAACTGCTTGCCAACTACTTCAAAGACAAAAAACAATTCACCGTTATAGGTTCGGCAAACAACGTAAATGATAATAGTTTTCCCGGTGGAGGTGGCGGTTTCCGCCGTCAGGAAAACGGCCTGACAGCTGTGAAAATGCTGGGAGCGAACTTTGCTACCGAAAACGACAAGTTCAAATCGGAAGGAAGTATAAACTTCAATTACAAAGATGCTGACCAAATCAGCAAACAGTCGTCTGAGACATTCGTTTCCACCGAAAGCAGTTCGTTCAAGAATGCTATGGACCATACACGCAATAAAACGACCAATCTGACAGCAGATGCTTTCATGGAATGGCGTCCGGACACAATGACCACGCTGATATTCCGGCCACGTATCCGTTATGGAAAAACTGACAACAGCAACGGACAGAATTCATACACTTTCGACCAAGACCCTGTATATTCTACAGATGAACTGTTCAACACCGATGATATTACCTCACTGGTTCCCGAAGCCAACATTGTCAATAGCGTGTTGAAAAACTCGTTGAGCAAGAGTGATGATATTACTGCCGGAGGTTCGGTGATTATCAACCGCAGACTGAACAGCGAAGGACGCAACATCACCTTCCGCGGCAGATACAACTATACGAATAGCAGCAGCGAACAATTTTCACTTTCAGAAACCGAATATTTCCAACAAACGGATGAAGAACGATTCGAACGTTTAAACCGGTATATCAATACTCCCACCAAAAACAGTGAATACAATGCGCGGCTGACCTATAGCGAACCTATATTCAAAGGTGGGTTTTTACAATTCGGATACAACTTCCAGTATAGCCACTCTACCACCGACCGTTCTACTTACGACATGCCCGAAGAGTGGACCCTTGACGGCAACACTTCCGGAGGAACACTCAATACCGACTTAAGTAAGAATGCCACCTATAATTATTACAATCACCAGGTAGATGTTTCATTCCGTTGGATACGCGAAAAGATGCGTTTCAATATCGGTATGTCCTTCCAACCCCAACGCTCTACACTTAGTTATTCGCAAGGCGACTATCAAGTAGATACTGTACGGAACGTGTTCAACTTCACACCGACCCTAGACTTCCGCTACCGCTTCTCCAAAACCAGCCAGTTGCGTATCCGCTACCGTGGAAGAAGTTCACAACCTGATATGATAGATTTGCTTCCGATTTCGGATAATACCGACCCTCTGAATGTAACGGTAGGAAATCCGGGACTGAAGCCAACTTTCACCAACCATTTGCGCGTGGAATACAACATATTCAAAACCGAAACCCAGCGTGGTATGTTCTCGTTCTTCAGTTTCCAAAACGTACTAAACGACATCAGCAACCGACGTATTTATAACTCTGAAACAGGAGGATACACCACCATGCCTGAAAATATCAACGGAAACTGGAACTTATTCGGCATTGTGGGAAGTAACATTGCCTTACGTGACAAACGTTTTACCATCAACACCTTTACACGTGCCAATTACCAAAATATGGTGAGCTATATCAGTGATAACCAGACCACAACTGATGCCGATAAGAACACTACCAAACGACTGTCATTAGGCGAACGTTTACGCGGAACGTTCCGAAATGACTGGTGGGAGTTATCACTCAACGGTTCACTGGATTATACCCATTCGCGCAACAGTTACCAAACATCGAACAATATGGATACTTACCAATTTTCGTACGGAGCCAGTACCAACGTGCGCCTGCCTTGGAACATGACTATATCGACTGATATTTCTCAAAATTCACGTCGTGGATACACCGATGCCAGCATGAACCGAGACGAACTGATATGGAATGCACAGATAGCTCAAGATTTCCTAAAAGGCAATGCAGCTACAGTAAGCATTCAGTTCTATGACATTCTGAAAAATCAAAGCAACATCAGCCGTACTATCAGTGCAGCCATGCGACAAGATACCGAATACAACGCTATCTACAGCTACTGTATGGTACACTTCATCTACCGACTGAACCTCTTTGGAGGCAAACAAGGACAAATGGGTGGTCCCGGTTTCCGTGGAGGACATGGTCCGCACGGACCTCGCCGGTTCTAAAAAACGATCAACAAACGGGCACTTATACTTTATTATACTCACCGCTATCATTCACATCCAAGAAAAGGCTCACAGCGTCGCCGACAGAACACCTGTGAGCCTTCTTTTTGCATAGAGCCAAGACATGCTGACATAAAACCATTTTTTTAACCTGACTATACAAGTCTTATACAAGTCTTACCGGATATCGAACGGATTATTCCGGTATCTGTTTGGCTCGTATCAAAATATTGCTTACATTTGCTTACTTTATCAACCAAGAACCATGAAAACAATCTTCTGCTACATATTTTTATCTCTGCTGACATTCCTTCCTGTCCGGGCGCAACTGAACTGCACATTCACACATTATTCGCAAGAGAACGGACTTTCGGAAAACACCGTAATGGCTATGGTACAAGACCATGACGGCATGTTATGGTTTGCGACATGGGATGGAATCAACCGCTTCGACGGGTATGACTTCCAAGTTTACAAAGCACGCAAAAGCAATGAAGTGGAATGGGCATCCAATCGCATTGATTACCTATATGTAGACGCCAGAGGTAATATATGGTGCATCGCCTACGACGGACATGTATTTCGCTTTGACAAACGTCGGGAAACCTTTGACGAAATTTTATCTCAGGAACCGGAAAGCAATCTTGTAATAACCAACATTGTAACCTTGAAAAACGGAACGGTATGGTTGCTTGCCGGAAACGATGGAGGCATACGTATTACACCTGCAACCTCACAGCAGAAGGAAGGACAAAAAACTTACCTTTCGAGCGCATGTGGGGAAAAGGGCACACGCATCTACAACATACATTTGGATAGCAAAGGAAGAGAATGGCTGCTTAGCGAAAACGGTTTGCTCCGTATAGACCCTGATGGGAAAGAAACAAGTTATTTTGCCGATACCCATCCCCGGAAAAGACAGCAGGAACAACCGTTTTTCGATGTACTGGAAGTAGAAGGAATGTTGTGGTTCACCTCACGGCAAGGACGTGTATGGATATACAATACAAACAATGACATATTCACATTGAAAGAACTTCCCATACAAGACAACATTATCGCCATCCGCCAGCTAAAAGACGGACGTATGGTATTCGCAGCCCCCAAGCAAGGCATCCTGATAACTGATACACAGACAGAATCCATACATTTTTATGGAGCAGAGCAAGGATTTGACTTTGCCAGTTCACCCATCATCTCGATCTACGTAGACAGTCATGACGAAATATGGGCAGGTGTAGACCGTTCGGGGTGTGTATGCCACTTGAACCCAGACGAAAAACAACTGAAAGTAGAACAGATAAAAGTAGAAAAAGACCCGGCCGACCGCTCGATACCTGTATTCTCTATCTGCGAAAACCGGGACGGAAACTTATGGGTACATCCTGTAGGCGGAGGATTGTCCTGGTTCGATCGTGACTCAGGCAGGCTATTGCCTTTTTACGATGAAGCCGGAAGCAGTGAATGGCGCTTCTCAAATAAATTGCATGCCATGATGACCGACCGCCAGGGGAATCTGTGGCTAGGTACCCATTCGAAAGGACTGGAAAAAGTTTCGTTCTTCGATAATGAATTCCGCCTATACAAACCCTTGGCATGTCATTACGACACTCACGCCAATCAAGTGCGTGCCTTGTGCGAAGATTCACAAAAACGTATCTGGATAGGTACACGGGACGGGAAAATTACCATCTTCAACACCGATATGGCTCCTTTAGGCTACCTTACCGCTGATGGACGTATCTCTTCATCGGGCACTCCGTTTATCACCCCAGCCTACCGCATCATGGAAGACTCGCATGGCACCGTCTGGATAGCCTCAAAAGGTGGTGGCATTATCCGTCTCGAACCACAGGAAGGAAATAAATCTTATCGTCCGACTCATTATACGTATGATGCCAACGACATTTATAGCTTGAGCCACAATAGTGCTTATGATATCTGCGAAGACGGAAAAGGACGTCTGTGGATAGCTACATTTGGGGGAGGTATCAACTGCATGGAACCTCAGGCAGACGGAAGCTATCGTTTCATTAACTTTCGTAACAACCTGAAATCATATCCAATGGAACGTTGTTACAAAGCACGTGCCTTGCAACGCGATGCCAACGGTACAATGTGGATTGCTACATCGAATGGACTTCTTTCTTTCGATGAAGACTTCACCCGCCCAGAAGCCATCAGCTTTCATCTGCATGCACGTACTCCGGGCGACCCTGAGAGTTTAAGCAACAACGATATATATGATATTCTGCTTACTGGAAAAAAACATTTGTTCTTTGCTACATTCGGCGGTGGCTTGAATAAATTGAAAGACATAGACCATAAAGGCAAAGCACGTTTCTCATCTTACAATACTACCAGCGGCCTACCCACCGATGTACTGGTATCACTTGCCGAAGACGAAAAAGGAAATATATGGATAGGTACAGAAAGCGGACTGAGCCGCATGGATACTCATAAACATCGTTTCGACAATTTTCTGCGACGCGAACTGGGAGAAGAATTGGCCTTTGAGGAAAATACGGCCATGGTACTCACCGATGGAAGACTACTCTTTGGGTCGAACCGCGGAGTGCTTGTATATCGCCCGGAAGAAGTAAAGACCAACAATTATGTGCCCGAAATTATCTTTGCCGGCCTGAAAATAGCCAATGAAAACATCATGCCTAAAGCCGGGACGGTACTGTCAGAGTCTCTGAACAGTCTGGGCAGTCTTGTACTTCCCCACACCAAAAACACCATAGCTCTCTCATTTGCAGCACTTGACATGAACTTCCCGGAAAATATCAAATATGCTTATATGCTGGAGGGATTCGATGAAGAATGGAACTATGTAGGCAAACAGCGTACGGCTACCTATACAAACTTACCTCAGGGGGAATATACTTTCCGCATCCGTTCTACCAACGGAGCAGGTATATGGGTAAACAACGAACGGCATTTGCCTATAACTGTCCAGCCTGCTTTCTGGGAAACCCCTATCGCTTACGGACTTTATGTCATCGTTTTTCTCGGCATATTGCTTGGTGGAGCTTATATTTTATTCATTATCTACCGCCTGAAACATGAAGTTTCTGTAGAACAACAGGTTACAGATATCAAACTGCGCTTCTTCACCAACATTTCACACGAATTACGTACCCCACTCACTTTGATAGAAGGTCCGCTAAGCTATATTTTAAAACGCAACGACCTGACACATGAAGTGAGGGAGCAGCTACAAGTTGTAGAGCGGAATACCCACCGTATGCTACGCCTGGTGAACCAGATTCTGGATTTCCGCAAAATACAGAACAACAAGATGAAGCTCTGTGTAGAGCAGGTGGATATCGTTCCTTTTGTCCGTAAAATCATGGAAAACTTCGAATCGCTGGCCGAATCAAACAAAATAGATTTCATCTTCGAAAGCGAACAACCTTCGTTGAAGCTATGGGTAGATGTAGACAAAGTAGAAAAAATTATCTTCAACCTACTCTCAAATGCATTTAAATATACTCCACAAGGCAAAAGTATTAAAGTCTTTATACATGAAAATGAAAAGAGCATAGCAATAGGCGTGCAAGACCAAGGAATCGGTATTCCTGAAAGCATGAAGAAATCTTTATTCGTACGTTTCGAGGCTTTACTGGATAAACATCTGATGGGAAACAGTACGGGAATAGGCCTGTCGCTTGCCAAAGAACTGGCAGACCTACATCATGCCGACATCCACGTAGACAGTAAGGAAGGAGAAGGGAGCTGCTTTACTATAGAATTCCAGAAAGGCAAAGAGCATTTCGGTGAACAAGTGGAATTTATTGTTTCGGACAATGTAGAGCTATCATCCGAAAGCAATTTGCCGGAAATAAAACAAGAACCTCAAGTTGAAAATACTTTATCCGGAACAATTACCGACCGAAAAACAATGTTGCTGGTAGAAGATAACCTGGAACTACGTTTCTTCTTACGTAACATTTTTAATGAAGAATTTCAAACCATCGAAGCATCAAATGGTACAGAAGGTGTAGAAAAAGCCCGCAAATATATCCCCGACATCATCATCAGCGACATCATGATGCCCGAAAAAGACGGTATAACACTGACGAAAGAATTGAAAAGTGACATGTCAACCAGTCACATACCTATCGTTTTACTGACTGCCAAGACCGACATGGACAGCAAATTGCAAAGTATGGAACTGGGCGTAGACAGCTATATCACCAAACCCTTCAGTGCCGTATATCTGAAAGCACGTGTAGACAATCTGCTCATGCGCCGCAAACGGCTGCGCCAATTCTATAGCGAACACCTGATGAACACCAATGCTCCGGCTACAGAAGAGGAAGCAAAAGTGGAAAAAGAAGTGCAAAATTCTATTTCACCACAAGACAAACTCTTTATGGACCACTTGACGGAATTTATGGAGAAAAATCTGGATAATGGTGATCTGATAGTGGACGACCTGGTGAAAGAAATGGCGGTAAGCCGCTCGGTTTTCTTTAAGAAACTGAAATCGCTTACTGGATTTGCCCCAATCGAATTCATCAAAGAAATGCGCGTAAAACGTGCTGCACAACTGATAGAATCGGGCGAGTTCAATATGACCCAAATTGCCTATATGGTAGGTATCAACGACCCACGCTATTTCAGCAAATGCTTTAAACAACGTTTTGGAATGACACCTACAGAATACAAGGAGAAAGCGCGGAAAAAATAGAAAATGAATATTCACATTTTGTCCAATACGCCCCTACATGGGATGTTTGCGGATATTCAGTAAATAGAATGAATATCCGCATTTTTGTGGAATTCATAAAAAACAGACCAGCATGTCTGTACTCGCTATGGGGAAAATTCAGAACGGATAACCAATAGCAAAATGCAGACCTTGTCCGTCCTTGAACCGGGGAATGTTATAATACCCAGAACGTCCGGTTTCATAAGGCACGTGGAGAGCAATTCCCCAATCCAGACGAAGGACAAGAAAAGACAAATCATAACGGATACCCACACCAGTACCTACAGCTATATTATCGAAAAAATGTTTGAAAGTGAATTCCGCACCGGGACGAGCCTCATCTTTCCGCATCAGCCACACATTGCCTGCATCAAGAAAGACTGCCCCGTTAAGATTTCCACCAAACATATTCGAGAAAAGCCTGAACCGATACTCCAGGTTTGCTTCCAGTTTGATGTCACCTGTTTCATCTACATACGAATAGGCAGCATTATCTGCCGGATGAAAACGTCCCGGACCCAACGAACGTACCGTAAAGGCACGGATGCTATTGGCACCTCCCACGTAAAACTGCTCATTGTAAGGTGCAATAGTCTTATTGCCATATGCCCAAATCACACCTGCCATCAACCGTCCTGCCAGCTGCTGTTTTTCATTGATGTAAAACAACGGGCGTATCTCACTGGTAAATTTCAGGAATTGGGCAAAAGGGGTTCCTAAAAATTTCTTTTCTTTTTCTTTGAATCCTCTTCCGAAAGCAGCATAAATAGCCGACGTGATATTTCCTGCCGAAGTGAACGAGTTCTCCCACCATATCCGCCAACGGCGTTGACGCCACGAATCATCATAAGTAAAAGTATACGAAATGGAAGGGATGAACTGGTCGTCCAAACTATGAAAGAGCATTGGGTTTGCCAAAGCAATCGAATCGAATGTAGCCGTACGGCGTTGCAAGTGATTGAAAGCAAGATGAACCGGTGTGACGGTATGTTTCATGCTTCGTGATTTCTGAAAGCTATAAGATATACTTCCGCCAAAAGAAAGCATTTTGAAATAACGGGCACGGTTCACCTGCTCTGCATAGATGCGGAAATGGGTTTCGGAAGGGAAACGGAACGGATCTATCCGGTTGCGTACCCAAGGAATGACAATGCGCGGAAAATCAAGTGAAAGCGCAGCACCCAGTTCATACGAATTCATAACCGACTTGTCACCGTCTACCGTCGAACTGGTCTGCCATTCGTACGAACCTTTCAGTTCCAGATTCAGCGAAGCCCCCATCCTCAGGAAGTTCTTTTTCGTAAGTTTGAATATAGCTCCCGGACCAGTCTGCTTTGTACTCTTGGTCGTGACATTCAATTCCAATTCACTATCGTAAGGCAAATCGAACATGGCATTTACCCGTACATCAAGCGTATCTTCACCGGAACGAGGCAAGTATTGCATCTCGTTGAACTTAAACACTCCCAATCGTGAAAGTGCTTCCTGGGTATAATCTTGACGTGTCTGTGAATAAAGTTCTCCTTTCCGATAAAGAAAACGCTTACGCAATACATCGAAGCGCAATCCTGGCTTGTCTCCAGCATAAAACACTGTAAAGTCACGCAATTTCATTGAGTCAACAGGAGGTTCTCCGTTGTATCCTGTCAAATAAACAGCTGTCTTCCCGATATGATAGGTTTTTAAGGCTTCTTTCGGAAGATTGGCAGCAGGAACCATCTTCAGCATCACATAGCCGGGACGCATCAGGGTGTCGGCTAGAAATGTCAGGAAATCGGTACGTGCATAATAATATCCGTGGTTGCGCAACAAATCTACCACCCGTTGACGTTCTGCATTCAGGGTATTGACATTAAAATAATCATCGGTATGTACCAGTCGCTCCGATGAACGGGCATGAATCAGACTGTCGGTTCGGGGAGCAAAACCTTCGTATAGCAATGTATCTATCCGGTACGGACGCCCCATATCAATATCATAACTCAATTTTACGGCACGTTCGTTTTTGGTGCTGTCTATTTTCCATGTGACATGCCCATCGAAGAAGCCATAATCACGAAGCAAGTTGCCCGCCACTTTGGCACGGGTATCCGGATTCACTTCCGATAGCAGAACGGGGTCGGCAGCCAGATGCTTGAATATCCACCTGCCGAAACCTTTTTCATATCGTTCAAAGCGATTATACATCCATAGTCCGAAAGGAATAGGAAACCGCACATTCGGATAGGTCACGATAGCATTGTTGGGAGCAATGCTGATGGCTCCCATCACTTCGTCTAATGCCGTCTGTCCGGCTTTGGTTTCATCTTCATTCTGGATTGTGATATTTTTCAGTCCCAGATAGAGGGTTTCTCCTTCGGGCAAATGCTTGGTGGTAGAGCATGATGACAACCCTGCCAGCATCCCGAGCAAAACGAATATATATGCGTCCAGTCTTTTCATTAGCTTCTATACCTTATTAATATACCTTCATTGCCCTTCGCTTATACCTTCATTGGTAGGTTTGTTTTTTTTACGCGAACGGAAGATAAAAAGTTCGCCCAGCTTACTTACTTTTTTTCTCAATACAACACCTACTCCCGTTTCAATCACTTCACCATCAAGTATGCTTTCGTAGTTTTTATCGTGGAAAATCTTGATATAGCGCGTGCCGCTATTGTCCAGTCTGTATTCCAGCGAGATATTGTCGATAAACGATTCTTCCTGTTGCTGGGCATCATTACCTGTCGAAATCTTCCCACCTATCACCACTTGGAAGCGGTTGTTCCAAAAACGTTTGGCAAACTGGAAGTTATAGTCTGTTCGTGAAGCTCCGCTTCCTTGCTCGGTGGTTTCCATACCGAAATTGATGTCAATGGTTTTCAGCGCACTACCTGCCACTTTATTGATTTCGCTTTGTAGGAAAGAATTCAGCATACTGTTCGTATCAAAGCCCTTGCCCGTGCTTCCGCCTCCCATATACATACCGGTCACCAGCATCGTTACAGCAAGCTTGTTTTTCTCTTCTTCCGATTTCCCCGCCAGTTCGTTCTGCATTGTCCCGTCTTCGGGAGCTTCCAAGGTAAAAGCAAATCCCAAGTTTTCCAGCCGGTTGGTCAGGCGCACCCCAACATCAAAATTCACCATTCTCGAACTGTTGTCATCCGATGCCACCGAAGCCCGTACCCGCTCCGAGGCTTTGATGTTAAGATTAGGGTTCATCAGGTCGCCTGTCCACTCAATATAGCTTCCGCTCTGTATGTGGAATGTCTTCAGTGGAATAATGGGCATTTCATACTTCATTTCTCCACTCATCAACGAATAACGTCCGTTCAGTACCATATTTCCATCTGGCTGGTATTGAAAGGAAAGGTCACCTCCCCCCTCCAGCAACATATAGTTGCTTCCGTCTTCGTTCAGGTCTACACGTGCCTGTACCGCCTCGTCGATATGCAGGGTCATCAATACATCAATACCTCCCAACGACACTGGTTTGAATGTCCGCAAATCCACCTGTGCTGTATCACGGAAGTCAACGAAGGTTACCGTTTCGCTCAAACGGTCTTCTACGGTAAGAGGAGAATCTTTCAGGATATATGTAAAATCACTGTTCCCCAAGATGTTCATATTTCCCCGCATTGTCAGATTTTCGGGAGACCCTTTTACCATCGAAGCGAAATCGACATAAAGCTTCCCATATACTAAGGATTCTTTTGTCCGTTTGGCATTGATAAGTTCGAAATTGCGTGCATTCATCTGAAGATTGACATCGATTGCAGCAAAATCATTTACATCCACATAGCCATCGATGGTAAACGGTGTAGCCCCCTCGGTATAGATATTAAAGCGTTTGAATTCCAAACGGTTCTGATTGATCCTGAGGGGACGATTGTCTAAGCGCAGGTTCAGTGAAGCCTGAGGGATTCCTACCTGTACACTATCCAAGGCAAACTCTCCGTCAAGAACCGGTTTTAAAGTAGAACCGTTCACATTTACGCTTCCATCCACGTCACCTGCAAGTGTAGCCATTTTCCCCGGGATGAAAGCATTGGCAATGTGTAAGGGAAAATGGTGCAGGCTTACCTTTGCATCGATTCTGTCTTCTGTCTGCTTGTCAAGAGCGGTTGTATAAGTCCCGTCCAGGTTCACCGCCTCTTTCCCATCAATAGTGATAAAACCGTCAATGCCGTGTGCTCCATTTTCCTGAGGCAAATAAACCGCCGACATTCCCCAGTCGCCCAAAGATTGCCGGTTATATGCCAGGCGTTCTACCTGTATCTCGGCTGCAACTTGCATATCTGCTTCCGTCTGCACATAATGTACTTCTGCACTCACTCGTCCGGCAATATCGGGCATATAAGGCACCACTCTGCGAAACTCGGCTATATCTATGCGGTTCAGAGCCAAAGTCAAGTCTTGCAACGCAAGGGTATCGGGTGTAGAGGTCAGCGACAAGCCGGTATGAAGCGTGTCCGTCAAGCGCAAGTCGGCATGTATACGTCCTTTGTCGGCAAGGTAAATGTAATTATCGGGATTTGCCTGGAAATGACGGTATACTAATATGGGGGTATCGGGAGAAACATGTAAGCTGACTCCATCGGGATGCAGGCGGGCTTCCAATCCCAGGTCGACTCCTTTCTCACGCTTATTATTCAAATACATTATCCGAAGCCCAGCCCGGACAGAGTCAATACTTCCTCCCATACCGATATCAAAAGCTTCCTGACGCTTGCTTGCCAATGCTTTTACACCACTATGAAACAAGAAGCGGGTAGAATCTTGGCGGGCATCGAAAAATATGGTGTCCAGCCGCAGACTATCGGTACGTAAACCATAAAGATTCATTTCGGCATTCAGTCCGTCGGAAGGTGAAGCGGTCATCTTTGCCCGAAAACGGTCATACCGCAAATGATTGGCAGAAAGCAAGTTTGCAACCGGATTATCCGAACCGGAAAAGACTCTCAGTTCTGCCCGGGGCAAGAGAAGTTTCAATGCCCGTTGGTCCAGCTTACGCGCTTTCCATTGACGGTCGAATTCCTTCATCAGTGCTGTAGCACCGGTCCCCAAGCGCTCCACTCCGTCAGGCGAACGGAAAAGAAAAGTCAGGTCGCCTGCATTTACATAACTCCGGATAGAATCGGAAGCCATCTCCACTCCGGCATGAAGGTCTTTTGTGTGAAACGTATTTTCTTCCGTAGCAAGAACAATATTGGTCAGCGATAACCGTACACGATGGCTTTTCTTCATATCGGTCTGGGCATAAGCTTTGATGTGAAGTGATGGAGTCAGTTTGGTTCCTGTTACCGACAAAGCTTTCAGGTCCAGCCGTTTCACCTGTGCGTCTAAGTCTGCTTGAATGGCATTTGGACGAAGCGAAGCATTAAGGCTGGCAGAAACGTCCACGGCATGGTCAGACACAAAGAGTGCCACATTGCCTTGCGACTGACGGAGGTCGGCTTCGAGCTTCAATCCCGAAAACAGCCTATGCCCATAACGGAGATGAGATACTTCAGCATCTGCCTTCGCTTGAGTATGAGGGGAAAAGAAATCCAAGCCCGCTCCTTCCGCATGCAATGTAGCAGAAAGGCCGTAAAGTGAGTCTTGAGGCATGAAACGGTGCAAATTCAGGCTATCGATATCTATCCGTGCTTTGTAACTGTCCGAAATCAGGTTATATCCTGCATCCAATACTATTTTACCCTGTCCTCCATCATTCAGTTTCATTTGGGCTGCAAGCTGATTTCCCGTCAATGAAGCCGTCCCTTCCAAACTTATTCCCGTAGGAACAGCTACACTTTCCCCTGTAAGAGCTTTCAGAAAACCAAGGTTCCCGGTTTGTGCCTCCAGATGCAACAAACCATCGCGCCGCACACTATCAAGTGGAAAAAACATTTCTCCGCTGGCTTCGGCACGTATGGCTCCCGGAAGTGTAAGCGATAAGGCTGTAAGACGCAAATTGTTCAGACTTCCATCTATTCCGGCACGTACTTGCAGAGGTACCGATGGATAATGACGTACAAATTCATCGGGCATGTCCGTCACTACTTTCAACAAATCATTTTTACCGATATCTGCCATCAGACGTGCCCGTATCGTTCCTTCTTTGTCCGTATCCATCGCATCCCAATCCATCGAAGCGTTTAGTTCTATAACCGAATCAGGAGTCTTGATGCGGAGTGAAGGCACATTCAGCGTATGAGCATCCGACACCAGCCTCCCTTCGCCAGAAGTGATTTCCAGTCCAGAGTGTTCTTTCAGGTTCAGATTCCGGATCATAGCATGTATATCGTTTCCTGCATAGCGTAGCGAATCCATACGCAGGTTTATTTCAGTCAGGACGATGTGTGAAGGGTCTATTCCCTTTTCAATGGGAGCGAGTGTACCCGACTCAAACGTAGCTTTTCCACCTTCCAACGAAAGTGTACGTGCCGCATACGCCATCTGATGCAGGTCAACATCTCCTTCGCGCAACGAAAGTCGGTCAAGTGCTATTCCCATCCGAAGTGTATCAAGCGGCATTTGCATGGCAAAGGAAACATCTTCAAAGTCGATTTTGCGCAAGCGGAACTTCCAGTATACCGGTGCCGAAGCAGTGGTATCGGCAGCAGAGGTATCGGCAAAACACATCGACAAGTGAGTATCTTTCAGAGTAAGCTCATCTATTATGGCAGTTTCAGGGCTCAGCTCCACTCCATGCGAAGCAATAAACAGATTTCCCAAATCTCCTTTCAATGTCATGCCTTCTATCAGTCCTGCCGTATTTACCGAAGCTTTACGCAATTCTAGTCCGTCCAACTCCACCTTTTTCTTAAATAAAGGGAGCAACTGCACCTGGGCAGTTAGCCGGTCGGCATATAGTATGGTGTCGCCGGTATTAATGACAAGTGTACGGTGCACCACCAGATCGAGTGGAAAAGAAAGCGAAATTCTTCCGATGGAAATCTGCATACCCGTAGCTTCCGATGCATACCGGGTGGCAGTATTCACCAGAAAATTCTGTATGGGAGGCAGATAAACCAACACACACAACACAACAAACAATATCAGCGGAGATGCTATAATAATCCCCAACCGGCGAATGTTTTTCTTCATAAAAATGCAACCAATTGCTTTTGCAGATGCGAATATAAGCAAAAATAACCGAATTGCATCGTTTTTTGATTGATTTGATAACATCAACCGACTGAAAAATCTTTAACTTTGCACCATACATTAACTAAAACAATACACTATGAAACCAACTTTATTCGTTCTTGCCGCCGGAATGGGAAGCCGTTACGGAGGTCTTAAACAACTGGACAGCCTGGGTCCGAACGGAGAAACCATCATGGATTATTCCATTTACGATGCAATCCGTGGAGGATTCGGCAAACTCGTGTTTGTCATCCGTAAAGATTTCGAAAAAGATTTTCGCGACAAAATCATCAGCAAATACGAAAACCACATCCCGGTAGAAGTCGTATTCCAGTCTACCGACAAACTTCCGGAAGGCTTTACTTGCCCAGCCGAACGTACCAAGCCTTGGGGGACCAACCACGCCGTACTGATGGGTAAAGACGTTATCAGCGAACCGTTTGCCGTTATCAACGCCGATGACTTCTATGGACGTGACAGCTTCGCCGTAATCGGCAAATACCTGTCCGAACTTCCTGAAGGCGCGAAAAACCAATATTGTATGGTAGGCTTCCGGGTAGGAAACACATTAAGCGAAAGCGGAACCGTGGCACGGGGTATCTGTTCGACCGATGCGGAAGGACACTTGACCACCGTAGTAGAACGTACCGAAATCATGCGCATCGACGGCACCGTATCTTATAAGGACGATGACGGGAAATGGGTGGGCATCGCCGACAACACCCCGGTATCGATGAACATGTGGGGATTCACGCCCGATTATTTCAAGTATTCGGAAGATTATTTCGTAGATTTCCTGAAGGAAAATATCGACAAGCCGAAAGCCGAATACTACATCCCGCTCATGGTGAACAAGCTCATCAACGAAGGTACCGCCAAGGTGAAAGTACTCGACACCACTTCACGCTGGTTCGGCGTAACGTATGCTGCCGACCGTCAGGGAGTGGTAGACAAATTCAAGGCACTTGCCGATAGCGGCGAATATCCTTCACCCTTATTCTGATAAATCACTTATTTTCACCACAGATTACACGGATTTTATTATCATCCGGGTATTCTGTGGTGTTTTGTATGCATTTTATTCATATATAATAAATGTTAAACAGTACATAAATGTAAACACTGTATAGCAATATAAGAAATAAATAGTATAATTTTGCAAACCGTAGTTTACAATATTAGATTATTTATATGAACGAAGCAAAAGAAACCTTTCGTGAAGTGAATGAAAGCTTCACAACCAAAGAAGCTATCGACGAAGCAAAACGATGCCTGAACTGTAAAAATCCTTCCTGCAAAAAAGGATGTCCCATTGATAATGACATCCCCGATTTCATCCATCAGCTCTCTATGGGGAATATGGGTGATGCCATGCGCATCATCAACGAAAAGAGCAACCTGCCTGCTATCTGCGGACGTGTATGTCCACATGAAAAACAATGCCAGGGACATTGTGTGCTCTATGCCAAAGGAAAAGGCATCCAAATCGGTAAGTTGGAACGCTTCATTGCTGATTTCGATACCGAAATGAATCTGATACGGGAGAAACTTCCGCAAAAAACACGAGGAAAAGTTGCTGTTATCGGCTCAGGACCTGCCGGACTTACCGTAGCGGGTGATTTGGCACGACAAGGATTCAACGTCACCATCTTCGAAGGACAAAGCGAAGCGGGAGGAGTCTTGATGTATGGAATCCCCGAATACCGCCTTCCCAAAGCAGTAGTAACCAAAGAAATACAAAAAATAGAAGCATTAGGGGTAAATTTTATTCTGAACTGTCTGGT
Organism: Bacteroides sp. An269; assembly: GCF_002159755.1. Classification (NCBI taxonomy): domain Bacteria; kingdom Pseudomonadati; phylum Bacteroidota; class Bacteroidia; order Bacteroidales; family Bacteroidaceae; genus Bacteroides; species Bacteroides sp. An269. The sequence goes on along the minus strand of NZ_NFJG01000071.1, from coordinate 3,748 downwards.
AGGAAGAGACATTACTATCGACCAACTGTTCCAACAAGGATACGATGCCATCTTCATCGGAACTGGTACCGCACTTCCCAAAGACTTGAATGTACCGGGCAATACACTTCGTGGCATCGTCCAGTCATCTTATCTGTTGCACATGGTCACTATTTTTAACCAGAACATTGTGAGTCGTGATGCCGTACCGATGCATGAAGGCGATCGGGTAGCGGTCATTGGATGTGGAAATGTGGCTATGGACGCTGCACGTACCGCCGTACGTATGGGAGCTTCAAGTGTAACAGTTCTCTATCACCGTACCGAAGCTGACATGAGTGCCATTCCTAGCGAATACCAGGAAGCTGTGAAAGAAGGAGTGAAATTCATGTGGAAAACCTCTACCAAGGAGTTTTTGGGGGACGGAGATGGAAAAGTGACCGGTATCCGTGCAGAAACTCCCGAAGGTATCCAAGACCTGCCATTCGACTGTGTCCTGCTTGCCATCGGGTCACGTCCTGCCAATCGCATCGTATCAACCACTACTGGCATAGAGGTAGACGAAACTGGATATGTTATCGTGAAAGAGCGCCCATACGGAATGACTACCCGCCGGGGCGTATTTGCAGGAGGTGACGTAGTGCACCGCCCGCACACCGTAGTACTTGCCATGAAAGCTGCCAAACAGGTAGCAGCAGGCATTGCACAATATGTAGATGCCGTGAAATTATTGTCTATAGAGTAGAAACTGTTTATACTTTGAACGGTGTGCAATTGTGCATTTTAATGGTCATGCCGGATTACACAGCCGACATGACAAGCAAGCTTTATTCTCTCTGTCATATAGCTGCACCGTTTGTAAGATTAATAATCTTACAGCGTGAAGATTAATAATCTTACGGCATGAAGATTAATAATCTTACAAACAAGGCAGCTATGCGATTTATAGTTTTTCGATTTCGTCTTGAGTAAATCCTGTATATTTCATGATGATTTCCATTGGCATACCATCCATTTTCATTTGTTTAGCTATGCCAGCTTTCGTTTTTTTCGCGCCAATATTTATTCCTTCGGCACGCCCCTCAGCACGTCCTTCTAAACGTCCCTCGCCTCTTGCTGTTACAATGTTATCACGTAAGATGACCACATTGTCTAAATGGCGGTAATACGCATTCAGTTCTGCCTTGCTCATGCGTTCAAGCCGCAGTTTCTCACGGGCTTCTTTCAATCCGGGCGCAGTGGCATCGGAAGGGATATCTCCTGTGTTGAGGAAATAAATCCATTGTTCCAAAGGGACTTTCGACCATTTATTAAAATCGTTTACTTTCAGTATGTAATACTCCGGATAAAGATCGCTTACAGCAGTGACATTAAATTTCTGACGTTGGAAAGGAGTCAGGTTGAGTAGTTCTCCGTTGTGAATTCCTCTAAATTCAGTTTTGCCATGATATACTACGTCCGTACCATTTCCCAAATTGAAATAAACAATGTTCACGCTGTATATTTTCCGGATATGGTCATAGCCCTGTCCACGATTGATATATTCGGTGATTAATTTGGAAGTTCCAAATAGCATACGTTGGAAATAGGCGTACTCCGTATTGTTCTGAACTTCAATAATAAACAGTTCTCCTTTGTCGTTTTCCGCTAATAAATCCACGCGGTTCTGCTTATCATATTCGTCCTCCTGATTGCTTTCGCTTTCCAATAACTTGTTTATAGTTATCTTTTCATTAAGCAATGTTGTCAGCAGGCCTTCTAACACGCTAAAATTCGCTTTGTCACGAAGCAACCGTTTCATGGCCCAGTCAAAGCGGATATATTTGTTTTGTTCTTCCATAAGGATCATCTTTTTCTTTATATGCAAAGAAACAACTTTATTTCGAGAAAGGCAAACGGGAGGCAGCTTTTATTAATTTGAATTGTTTAATAACAGAGGCTTTTGTTTGACAAAATCAGATTATTTAAGTTTTATATTTTATTGATATTCAGTTGTTTTTAATTTTATCGTTCATGTAGGAAAAGGGAAAATTGTTGCTTCAGAACTGTTCTCTTAAAAAGTTTAATGAATGTCCGCGATGCGTCCTTACAAGCAATTTGGCAACATAAGGACATTTATAAAAGTTTTTCTTAGCGATAGGAAGATACAAGCTATATATAAATATACTGGCACCTTGCACTAAATGTCCCTTTTATTCTATCCGAAGCAAAACACTCCTTATACTTTTGCTCGTTCATTAAAACACTATTACAATGCAATCATTCAAAATAATACAACCGTCACCAATATTGCATCGCTACATTCGCCATTATTGGATATTACAAAGTGATATGGCAAATGCTGCACCCGAACGCACTTTCCCATTAGGTTGCATACAGCTTTTTTCATAAAAAGAAGCGATTATTCTCACAAACCCATCATAAAATACAGCCCCGATATTTCGTTTGTGGACAAGAAAAAGGATATACAGATATTTGCGCAGATGGAGATATAGAGATGCTTGTTGTTGTGTTTCAACCTTATGCGGCAAAGCTGTTTTTCCGGCAACCATTATCCCTTTTTCAAGGAGAAAATATAGCGATAGAAGATGTGGAAGATAGAGAACTTACCGAACTTGTCCACAAAGTAGCTGATACTGGAAACAACATTCATTGTATAAATTTGATAGAACAATTTCTATTGCATCGTTTAGTTGTATGTTCAGACTATAATATAGATAGACTTTCTGCTGTAATTCAAGACATTAATCTTAACCCATACCTTGATGTCTGTAAATTGGCTAATACTGCCTGCCTAAGCACAAAACAATTCACACGGATTTTTACGGAATATATTGGGACTTCGCCTAAAGAATTTCTGAGAATTATAAGAGTGCAACGGACTTTGTTCCTGCTGCAACAAAATCCTCCATACAATTTTGCGCAAGTAGCTTATAGTTGCGGTTTCTCCGACCAATCTCACATGATAAGAGAATTTAAGCTGTTTACAGGATATACACCTTTAGCATATCTATCGGTTTACACTCCCATATCTGATTATTTTTCTAACCCGTAGAATGTCCGTATTCTTCTATCCACGTCCTTATGGTAATCGTAATTTTGCAATGTCTTAGCGTAGGACAAAGCAAAGTAATAACTAAAAGAAAAAAGAACATGAAGAATTTAATCGCATTCTTTGAAATCCCCGTTACCGACTTCTACCAATCGGTAAATTTTTATCAAGCAATCTTCGGGGTGGAATTTATGGTAGCCGAATACAGCAATGAGAAAATGGCTTGTTTTGTACAGGACGGACAAACGGTTGGTGCCATATCCTATGCACCTGACTTCAAGCCCTCAGAGCATGGCGTTTTAATTCACTTTAACTGTGAAGACATTGACTGGGCTATCCAGCAAGTATTGAAACAGGGCGGAAGTATTGCTATTCCTAAGACAAAAATCCAGGCTGAAGGGAAAGGGTATTTTGCCGTATTCACCGACCCTGCGGATAATCGCATAGGACTTTATACCGACTAATATGTACCGATGGAAAAATATAGCTGCAAATGCAATAACTTGCAGCTATATTTTTGCCCCTAATCAATAAGAAACGGCAAAAAGCCTTACCTTTGTAAAATGATTCTAGAGGATTTCAAATTTTACAAACCATGTAAGTTATTGGGCAGAGTCAACCAGCGAGTGCAACATTACGAAATATTTTTGAAAAAGACCTCAGCCGGAGTCGAGAAATTGAGTTTTTCTCTCGGTCTGGCATTAATTTTCTTCCTGA
>NZ_NFJG01000070.1:0-21829 GCF_002159755.1 Bacteroides sp. An269 | reverse complement strand
AGGAAGAAAATTAATGCCAGACCGAGAGAAAAACTCAATTTCTTGACTCCGGCTGAGGTCTTTTTCAAAAATATTTCGTAATGTTGCACTCGCTGGTTGACTCTGCCCATTGTTTTGTATAGCATCTTCTTTGGAAGATATTTTGCAAAAGTGTTTGTTGGATGAAAGATTATTCCTATCTTTGCACCCGCAAATAGAATTTATATTATATAAACAAAACAGTCAAAATTATGTATTTAGACGCAGCTAAAAAGCAAGAAATCTTTGAAAAGTACGGAAAGTCTAACACTGATACTGGATCGCCCGAATCTCAGATTGCATTGTTTTCATACCGTATTTCTCACCTGACAGAGCACTTGAAGCTCCACAGAAAAGATTATACAACTGAAAGATCTTTGACCAAGCTGGTAGGTAAGCGTCGTGCATTGCTCGACTACTTGAAGCGTAACGACATCGAAAGATATCGTAACATCGTGAAAGAGCTTGGTCTGCGTAAGTAAGGCTTTACTTAGAGCGAACGAAACAAAGAAGAGTGCCGTTTGTCCGAGGAGGATAGACGGCACTCTTCTTTGTTTGGGAGTCTCACTATGCACAATATAGGCCCTCTGCGAACGAAGATATACTTCATCGGTAGTTTAATATATACTGCAACCGCCAACGAAGATATACTTCATCAGCAAACGAAGTATATCTTCATTTTCAATGGGGTCGGGTTGGCAAATCTAAAGGACATTCAAATATTGAATTTTAGAATGAAATGGAACGCTTTTTTCCTGAAGTAAACAGGCTTTTTATTATTGAGTGAAGTAATGCAACGGCATTATAGAAGGTAAATGACTCTGTTTTTTCGGCAAAGAATGAGTTTGTTTCAAAAATGAAATCAACTTTCATTTTGAGGCAGACTCACATTCTTTCATTATATTTATGCGAATCAGGAGTCAAACGTAGTTATTTCCCAAGAGTTATCACTTCGTTCAGAAGTTAAAGGCCAATAGCCTTACTTCTGAAAGCGGTAAAAAGGTCTTGGTATCTAACTCCCAACCCACCAAACGGGCGATAACTTCTTATAACTCCCTTTTAACTCCTGATTCGCATTATTTTACTTCTTATTCTATTAGCAAATCATCCTGCCCAGTTTTCCCGGTCCAGATTGCGGTAGCTGATGGCTTCGGCAAGGTGGCGAGGGAGGATAGCTTCGCTTCCGTCTAAATCGGCAATGGTGCGGGAGACTTTCAATATGCGGTCGTAGGCACGGGCAGAGAGGTTGAAGCGTTCCATGGCGGTGCGCAGGAGATTCATGCCGTGCGTGTCGGGTTGGGCATATTGGTGGAGCAGGCGAGAGGTCATCTGTGCATTGCAATGAATGCCAGGAAGGTCGGCAAAACGCTTTGCCTGTATCTGCCGGGCACGTATCACACGTTCGCGGATGGCGGCACTCGATTCGCCTTTCTCCCGTTCGGCAAGCTTCTCGAACGGTACGGGGACGATTTCTACCTGAATATCAATGCGGTCGAGCAGTGGGCCGGAGATGCGGTTCAAGTATTTCTGCACCTGTCCGGGTGTGCAGACACAATGACGTGTGGGATGGTTGTAATAGCCGCACGGACAGGGATTCATAGAAGCTATCAGGGTGAAGCTGGCAGGATAATCCAAGGTGTATTTGGCACGTGAGATGGTGATGCGCCGGTCTTCCAGCGGCTGGCGGAGTACTTCGAGTACACTTCGGTTGAACTCCGGAAGCTCGTCGAGGAACAATACACCGTTGTGTGCCAGGCTGATTTCACCCGGCTGGGGATTGGTGCCTCCGCCTACCATGGCGACTTGCGAAATGGTGTGGTGCGGGCTGCGGAACGGGCGGACAGCGATAAGTGACGAGTCTTTTCCCAACTTGCCTGCTACAGAATGAATCTTGGTAGTTTCTAAACTTTCGGCAAGCGAGAGCGGAGGCAGGATGCTGGGAAGGCATTTCGCCATCATCGACTTGCCGCTTCCTGGTGCTCCTACCATAATAAGGTTATGGCCGCCTGCTGCTGCTACTTCCAGTGCGCGCTTTACATTCTCCTGCCCTTTTACATCGGCAAAGTCGAAAGGAAAGTTCGACTGGCTTCGGTAGAATTCCTCACGGGTGTTGACGACGGTAGGTTCCAGTTCGCGCTTGCCATTGAAGAAGTCGATGACTTCGGTGATGTTTTCCACGCCATATACATTCAGGTTGTTGACCACGGCGGCTTCGCGTGCATTCTGTTTGGGCAGGATGAAGCCTTCGAAACCTTGCTGGCGGGCGCAGATGGCTATGGGAAGGGCACCTTTGATGGGCTGCAGGCTTCCGTCCAGGCTTAGTTCGCCGATGATGAGGTAGCGGTCGAACTTGTCGGTAGCTACGGCACCCGTCACTCCCAGTATGCCAAGTGCCAGCGGCAGGTCATACGATGAGCCTTCCTTGCGGATATCGGCAGGAGCCATGTTGATAACTATCTGGCAGGTAGGAAATTTGTATCCGTTGACTTGCAGGGCGGCAACGATGCGTTCATGGCTTTCTTTTACGGCAGAGTCGGGCAGTCCTACGAGGAAGAACTTGATTCCCCGTGAGCTGTTCACTTCGATAGTGACGATGGTGGCGTCTATTCCTTGTACGGCGGCGCCGAAGAGTTTGATTAGCATTTAAGGTCTATTTAAGGTTTATTTTTTTGTTGTCAGTTCTTTTATTTTGTCATAGAGCGGCTGGCCGTACAGGCCGGTTGCGAAAATCTTACGGTTGTTTCCTATCAGGATATTGTCGGGAAGGGTGTGAATTTGGTTTTGTTTGACCACCACATTGTCCCAGCCTTTGAAGTCGCAGGTTTCTATCCATTGTTTGGTATCTTCCTTGCATGCATTCAGCCACTTGTCTTTTTCGTAATCCAGTGAAATGTTCAGGACTTTGAATTGTTTTTCAGGGAACTTTTTAACCAAGGTTGCCAGCGAATCGCGTCGGGTTATGCTTTCCGGGTTCCAACTAGCCCAAAAGTTGAGCAGGGTGTAGCTGTCTTTTTCTCCACTCCACGAGATGTATTTCCCTTTTCGGTCTTTGCATGAGAAATAGTTGACGTATCCTTCCGATGTCCGTTTGAGGTCGGACTGGGAAGGCAAAGCCTTCAGTACGATGCTAAGCAAGCGGCTGTCCTTGATGTTTCCTGCCAAAGGGGCGATAAGCTGGTCGATTTTCTCCATATCGGGTTGGGGCACCTGGATGAAGTATCGGTTGATGAGGTAGGCAGAGGCAAACGATGTGGGATGCGTCTGGATAAACTTTTCTACTGTTTGTACAATGGATGTAGAGTCTTTTAGCGGTTGCAGTTCTTTTAATAGAGTTCCGTATGTTCCGTTGTCTCCGCTCCCCTGTATGTCGGGTTGTCCGAATGTGCCTGCCAACTTGACTTCTTGCCCACGGTCTGCAAAAAACGGAATCACTTCTCCTTCTGTGGAAACAAGCCGGAAAATGGTGATGGTGTCTGGAAGGAAAGCATATTCGAACTTGCCTTCTTTCGGGAAAATTGTATCAAGACGTGACACGGGGTCATCGTATATTACGAGGATGGGCTTGTCGGACAAGCCTGTCATTTCGGCGTGTAGCACAAAGCGATTGTCCTTCTTGCAGGCAGAAAGGGAAAGCATGATAAGTGCGACGAGTGGAGCAATTGTCTTCATGGCTCTGTGGATATATATTGATTTGCCTGCGAATGTACATAAATTATTTGAAATAAAAAAGCCGGAATGCGTTTTGCACTCCGGCTTTCATTGAAATCTATCAGATAAGATTATTGGATTTCATTGGCATATTTAGCAAATTCGCGGTCGTTTTGTGCGCTTGCTTTCAAGTTGGCATCTTTCTGAGCCACTTTAGCCATGCTTGACTTAACCAGGTCGGCATTGTTGGTGCGTGCACCTACGATAGCCATCAGATAGTCAGTGTAAGCATCCGGATTCTTAACTGCCGACAATGTGCTCTTAGCTTTGTTGTAATCCTTAGCCAGGATTTGAGCCAAGGCAGCAGAGTTGGTCTTGGTGTCGCCGAAAGCTTGTACGGCACGGTCGTACTGACCTTGTTTGATGTAGAGGTTACCCAAAGCTTCGTTAGCGGTATTAGCACCAGTAGACTTGCTCAGGTAAGTTTCTGCATCAGCTACGTTGCCTTTGCACAATGCGCACAGACCGAGGTTGGTGTTGACTTCGGCAGCGTTGGCGTCTTTGCTTGCGGCTTGCTTGAAGTAGTTTTCAGCAGCGTTCAGGTCGCCTGCTGCGTATGACATCATACCCAGGTTGTTGTATGCACGGTAATCGTTCGGATATTTTTCGATAGCTCTCTTGTAGATGGCTTCCTTGCGTGCGTTGTCCTGAGTCAGGGTAGCTGCATACAGCAATTCGTCTACGCTGATAGAGTCTTCTTTCGCGTCGAATGCGGCGTTGATTTCTTCATCGCTACGTCCGATAACATCGTAGTTGGCGGTCAGGCGTGCACGGCGCAATTGCGGAAGGATTTCATCTGCCAAGGTCTTGTAAACTGAAGAGATGTTCTTGATTTCAGTTTCACGTTGTTCCGGATCTTGGTACATAGACAAGACGCGCAAGATGAGGTCTTTGTCCTGGATGTTTGATTTAGAAACCAGTTCCTGAAAGCCTTCCCAGTCTTGTGCAGTATATTTAGCGTCAACCTGAGTTTCGATTTCGCCTTTCTTCAATTGCTTGTTCAGGTACTTTTCAGTGTTTTCCTGACGGTCTTCAGCCAAACCGGTGTTCAGTTTCACACCACCATCCGGAGATGCGTAAGCAGAGATTTCGATGTTGTTCAACTTGAAGTTTTTCTTATCGCCGTTTACTGCAACCACTTTCTTGTTGAAATCTTTGATGCCTTCTGACTTCAGTTCGCTTGCGCGGATGTTAGCCTGTTGGATCAAGAACATGATTTGAGCTTCCTGAGCCTGCTTGATGATGCGTTGGAAAGCGTCTGCTGCGTAGGCTGCATTGGCTGATTCAACGGTCGGAAGTTCAGATGTAGCGATTACACCGTCGGCAATCTTTACAGAAGGGATGGTGTATTCTTTCTTTCCTTTCTTGATTTTGAAATCAAGATACAGTTCAGATTTAGCCATTTCCGGAACGTAGTCGAAAGAGGCTTTCATCGTATAAGTACCACCAGCCTTGTAAGATATGGTCTGGTCGTTGCCTTGTACTTTTTCGCCTTGGAACTTGGCGGGTTGGCCTTTGGCTTCGCCACCATCCCATCTCAAGACCGGAGTGACTTCAACGGTCGCATTTTTCTTGAAATACTTTTCAGGGAACTTGCCCGTGATAGTTACAGGCACCTTGCCACCGATAGCTTCCAATACTTCAGGATCAGTTGTGAAATAGCTCGGGTCTAATTCACCCATCTTGCTACATGAAGAGAAAGCAAGAACTAACAATGCCACTAAGGGCAAATACAACTTTTTAATCATGATTTTTACTATTTGGTTTGTTATAAAATATAATCTAGTTGGTTTTTTTACTTCGTTTTTATATTTGGGGCAAAGATAAGAAAAACTCCATTAGCTGTTAACTTTTTGCTCGTTTTTTTTAAACAGATACTAAAAAAAAGATTAAAACGGGGCAAAAGTGCTCACTCGGATTGCTTTTTCTTGTTCCGTGGGTGGTGTTCGATGATTTCTTGCCGCAACATATTGCGGTCGATGTGGGTATAAATCTCGGTGGTGCCGATGCTTTCGTGTCCCAGCATACACTGGATGGCACGCAGGTTGGCACCGCCTTCGAGCAGATGGGTGGCGAACGAGTGGCGGAAAGTATGGGGGCTGATGCTTTTTTTTAGTCCGATTTGGTCTGCCAACTCCTTTATTATATGAAACACCATAATGCGCGAAATGTTCTTGCCTATCCGGCTGATGAAGACAAAATCTTCGTAACCGGGACGGATTTTTGTTTCTTCGCGTTCTACGAAGTAATTCTTCAGCTCGTTGACGGCACGGGGAGAGATGGGTACCAGGCGTTGTTTGTTTCCCTTGCCTTCCACTTTGATAAAGCCTTCGGAAAGGTAGAGGTCGGATAGCCGGAGGTTGCAGAGTTCCGATACGCGAAGTCCGCAGCTGTACAAGGTTTCCAGAATGGCGCGGTTGCGTTGACCCTCGGGGGTGCCTTGGTCGATGGCTCCGATAAGTGCATCTATTTCTTCCACGGTCAGTATGTCGGGAAGGTGTTTGCCTATCTGTGGTGATTCGAGCAGTTCGCTCGGGTCTTGCCGGATATAGTCGTCGAGGGTAAGAAAGCGGTAGAACGAGCGTATTCCTGAAAGGATGCGGGCTTGCGAACGAGGGTGGATGCCGATATCGTGGAGGCCGGCTGAGAAGTTTTCCAGATCCTGCAAGGTGGCTTCTGTGCAGTCGATGCCCTCCAGAGTGAAGTAGGCGAGGAGTTTGTCGAGGTCGGTGAGGTACGCTTGTATGGTGTTTTCCGACAGAGACTTTTCCAATTTCAGGTATTGTCGGTACTTTGTTATAATCTTCTCGTTGGTTTTCATTTCTTTTTCGTATCTTTGTGCCGGATTTTGCAGCAAAGTTATTAAAAAGTTTACTTCGTGAATATGATGAAGATACAAATAATCAATGGTCCCAATATTAATCTGTTGGGGAAACGCGAACCTTCCATTTATGGTTCGACTTCGTTCGAAGACTATTATCAGACACTTAAAGAGCGTTATCCCGATGTGGAACTCGATTATTTCCAGTCGAACGTGGAGGGCGAGCTAATCAACAAGATTCATGAAGTGGGATTTTCTTCCGACGGAATCATCCTGAATGCCGGAGCTTACACTCATACTTCTATCGCTTTGCAGGATGCTATCCGTTCTGTTACCACTCCGGTCATCGAAGTTCATATTTCGAATGTGCATACCCGGGAAGAGTTCCGGCACAAATCGATGATAGCGTGTGCGTGTAAAGGCGTGATTTGTGGCTTCGGCCTGGATTCGTACCGGCTGGCTCTGGAAGCGCTTCTAGGTACTAGTAGACCAGGTACTAGGAACTAGGTTTTAGATACTGGTTGACTGGATGTTAGGTAAAGCATTTTAGAACCTAGTTCCTAGTGTCTGGTCAACTGGTCACCTCAAATATAAACACTAAAAACTTAAAACTATATGATGCTCAAACAAACAAAAATCGTTGCGTCTATTTCAGACTTACGTTGTGATGTCGATTTTATCCGCGACCTGTTTAACGCGGGGATGAATGTGGTGCGTATGAATACTGCCCACGCCAGCCGCGAAGGGTTCGATACATTAATTAATAATGTGCGCCAAGTATCCCACCGAATCGGTATCCTGATGGATACAAAAGGACCGGAAGTGCGTACAACGGCAAGTGCCGAAGGACACATCGATTTCAAGACCGGCGAACGGGTAACTATCGTCGGCAAACCCGAACAGGAAACGACGCATGAATGCATCGCTGTCAGCTATCCGGGATTTGTAAACGACCTGTCAGTGGGTGCAGATGTACTGATTGATGATGGCGACCTGGAGCTGCGGGTGATAGACAAGAACGAAGATACCTTGTTCTGCGAAGTTTGCAATGATGCTACACTAGGAAACCGCAAGAGCGTGAATGTGCCTGGCGTGCGTATCAATCTGCCTTCGCTCACGGAAAAAGACCGTAATAATATCTTGTATGCCATCGAAAAGGATATCGATTTTATCGCCCACTCTTTTGTGCGCAACAAGCAGGATGTACTTGATATCCGCGAGATACTCGACGCTCATCAGAGTGATATCCAGATTATTGCGAAAATCGAAAATCAGGAGGGCGTGGACAATATCGATGAGATTCTGGAAGTGGCAGACGGGGTGATGGTAGCCCGTGGAGATTTGGGCATCGAAGTGCCGCAGGAGCGCATCCCCGGCATCCAGCGCAAGCTTATCAAAAAATGTATCCTGGCACGCAAACCGGTCATTGTGGCTACCCAGATGCTTCACACGATGATAAACAATCCGCGTCCTACCCGTGCCGAGGTGACCGACATTGCCAATGCCATCTATTACCGCACCGACGCCCTGATGCTGAGTGGCGAAACGGCATACGGCAAATATCCGGTAGAGGCAGTGAAGACCATGGCAAAGATTGCCGCACAGGCGGAAAAAGACAAGATGGAAGAAAACGACATACCTATTCCTTTGACTCCGGACAATACTGATGTGACCAGCTTCCTGGCAAAACAGGCGGTACGTGCCACCACGCTGATGCCTATCCGTGCCATCATTACCGACAGTTTCAGTGGACGTACGGCACGCAATCTGGCTGCTTTCCGTGGTAAATATCCTGTGCTTGCCATCTGCTACAAGGAAAAGACAATGCGTCATCTTGCCTTGTCGTATGGAGTGGAGGCTATCTATATGCCCGAAAAGGCAAACGGACAGGAGTATTATTTCACGGCATTGCGTAAGTTGCTGAGCGACGGTGTGCTGACTCCGAAAGAAATGGTAGCATACCTGAGCGGCGGTAAGAAAGGCACGCACACTTCGTTCCTCGAAATCAACCAGGTGGACGATGTGCTGGAAGATACCGAGAACTATGTGTTGCCGAACCGGAACAGATATTTATAATTAGAGGTGACTAGTTAACTAGGTACCAGGTGACTAGGTTTTAGATACTAAGCCAACCTGGCTATTTAAAACCTAGTCAACTAGTACCTTGTCAACTGGTCAACTGAGATATGAAAGAAACCGATGCATTGGATGCATATATCCTCGGACATATTGATGAGGAGAGCGACTACCTGAAGGCGCTCTATCGGGCTACGCATGTCAAGTTGTTGCGTCCCCGTATGGCTTCGGGACACCTGCAGGGGCGGATGCTGAAGATGTTTGTCACAATGATACGTCCACGGCAGGTGCTTGAAATAGGTACGTACAGCGGCTATTCGGCATTGTGTCTGGCAGAGGGACTGGAAGAAGGGGCGATGCTCCATACCTTTGAAATCAATGACGAGCAGGAAGACTTTACCCGTCCGTGGCTGGAAGGCTCGCCCTATGCCGACCGCATCCGCTTCTATATTGGCGATGCCTTGCAGATAGTGCCTACGATGGACATCACGTTCGACCTTGCTTTTGTCGACGGCAACAAGCGGGTCTACATAGATTACTACGAGATGATACTGCCCCGGCTCCGCAAGGGAGGGTATATCATTGCTGATAATACGCTGTGGGACGGACATGTGCTGGAAGAACCCCGGAGTGCTGATGCACAGACCATCGGCATCAAGCGGTTCAATGACCATGTAGCTTCCGACCGGCGTGTGGAAAAAGTTATCCTTCCCCTGCGGGACGGGTTGACGATAATTCGAAAACTATAGGTAGCAGGTACTAGGCATTAGTTGACAGGTATAAATGATAAACCAATGTATTTAAGACCTAGTCATCTAGTACCTGTTAACTAGCCACCTGAAAACATAAACCAAAGAAATATATGGAAACAACCAGACAAAACAAGATAGCCCGGCTGATTCAGAAAGAGCTGAGCGAGATGTTCCAGCAGCAGACGCGGACAATGCACGGCGTGTTGGTATCGGTAAGTGTGGTGCGTATTAGCCCCGATATGAGTTATGCACGTGCTTACCTTAGTGTGTTCCCTTCGGAACGTGCTGAAGAGATAGTGAAAAATATCAATGACAACGTGAAGTCCATCCGCTACGAATTGGGTACCCGTGTGCGTTATCAGCTTCGCATCATCCCCGAACTGAAGTTCTTTGTGGATGACTCGTTAGATTATGCCGCACACATCGACGAGTTGCTGAAGAAATGAATTTCCCCTTCTATATCGCCCGCCGATACCTGTTTTCGAAAAAGTCGCACAATGCCATCAACGTCATTTCCGCCATCTCTGTGTGTGGAGTGGCGCTTGCTACGTTGGCGTTGGTGTGTACCCTGTCGGTATTCAACGGCTTTCAAGATCTTGTGGCATCGTTTTTTACCGCCTTCGACCCTCAATTGCGCATTACAGCAGTGCGCGGTAAGGTGTTCGATGGGGAAGACCCGCGTATCCTTGCTTTGCGGCAGATGCCCGAGGTAGCGGTATGGTCGCGCTCGCTCGAAGACAATGCCATGGTGCAATACCAGGGCAGGCAGGCAATGGCGGTTATCAAGGGTGTGGAAGACAACTTCGATATTCTCACGCCTATCGACAGTATTCTTTACGGACGCGGTGAGCTGACCTTGCACGATGAGGTGGCTCACTATGCCATCCCCGGCATTCAGCTGCTCGCCACATTGGGCAGCAGCATCCGTTTCCTTGACCCACTAGAGGTGTACGCTCCCAGGCGCGGTGCGAAAGTGAACCTTGCCAATCCTTCTACGGCATTTGTCACCGGTAGCCTGTTTTCTTCCGGACTGGTTTTTTCGGTCAATCAGGAAAAATACGATGCCTCTTACATCCTGACTTCCATCGACTTTGCCCGTAGTCTCTTCCAATACACTACCGAAGTGAGTGCTGTCAATCTCCGCCTTGCTCCCGGTGCCGATACCGAAGCGGTGAAGCGGCAGATTCAGCAGCAGCTAGGTGGTGACTTCCGTGTGGAAGACCGCTATGAGCAGCAGGCGGATACCTACCGCATCATGCGTGTGGAAAAACTTATCTCTTACCTTTTCCTTACATTCATTCTCGTGATAGCTTGCTTTAACATCATCGGTTCGCTCTCAATGCTCATCATTGATAAGCGTGATGACGTGGCAACCTTGCGTAACCTGGGTGCGAGCGACAAGCAGATAGTCCGTATCTTCCTTTTCGAGGGACGGATGATTTCGTTTATTGGCGCATCGGTGGGCGTGGTGCTGGGACTGATACTCTGCTGGGTGCAACAAGCATTCGGGCTGATAAAATTAGGCAGTTCAGGTAGCTTTGTGGTCGATGCTTATCCCGTCAGTGTGGAAGTGACAGATGTGGCAGTGGTCTTTGTCACCGTCCTCGTGGTAGGTTTCCTATCGGTGTGGTATCCCGTGCGTTATCTTAGCAAGCGGTTGCTGAAGTGACAGCTTTTAGTAAGACTCGATGTGTCATCTGTGTCATTCCCAAGGAGTGTGTGGGCAATGCATAGTGCAAAAGATAGACAACGGATTGAAAACGAGTTTAATTCGTTATTTCAATTTTCGGCAAAAGTCGTCAGAATGTAAAGTGCCGCTTACATGTTATCCATAAACTGTTTATCTTAGGGATGTTTTTTTAAGGAAAACAGTTATGACAGACAAAAAGTTTATTGAATATCAGCATTTTACTCAATTGCCATGTAAAGGCGTATCGGATATTCAGTTTTTCTGATTCCGAACTCACGTGATAAATAGAAAACATTACCTTTGCATTGGTAAAAACATGAACTGATGCAGAGCCTTTATCAATGAATAGAATAAGTTCGTCCAGATGAAAAAACTTCTTTTCATAATCGTATCCATAGCAACGGTCGGGTTGTTCCTTATCGGAATGAAGCCGAAGATAAATCCTTTTGTCTCTGCGTTTGACAAGGACGGTTATGTGACATTCTCCGGGAGTGGGATGAATTTTCTTTTTGATACGGGAGCGAATATTACCTTGCTTTATGCTGATACCGTGCCGGAATCTTTTCATCCTTTTATGCAGGCGTACGCGAAAGATATAGCCGGCAATGATTTTTCGGTGAAGAAATATTTTTCGTTTTATACGTGTTTGGGGAATATCGAAGGGAATTTGTGGACAGTCGTCTTATTGCCGCGGCGTTTTCAATGGCAACATATCCATGGGGTTATAGGTACAGACATGATAGACCGTTGTAATTGGTTGTTTGATTTTGAAGAAGGTACAATCTCTAATGTTCATCCGTTTGTTTCCGGAACTCCGGATATGGTCTTGCGCTATAAGAAGGAAGGAGGCTTGTATTATGTGGAGGAAATGGAACTGAATGGCGTCAAATGCTCTCATATATTGATAGATACGGGGTATGACCGGAGTGATTTCTTATTGCCAAAGCAGGATATAGAACAAATGTCTGACGCTTGCTTTTTGAAAAAAGATACTTGTTATGGCTTTATGGATGCAGGAAGTGTGATAACGGTTTATGAAGTGGCGCAAGGGAAAGTAAATCAAAAGCTATTTAAAAATGTGACGTTGGCGACATTGGCATCTCGAAGAACAATGGGTATTTCGTTTTTCAAGCGTTTCTCACAAGTCGTATTGGATACTCGCAAGCAGGAGATAAGATGCTATTGTTTAAATGAATAATCAGGATTAGGAATAGGTGATTTGAAATAAATCGTTATCTTTTCGGTTATGATTCGAAAAAAGAGAAATATAAAGTAAACAAAAAAGCAACAAAATGAAAGAAAGCATTACAGACCGCTATATCGGCATCGGAACAGGTGTCGGGGTAGTTCTTGGTTTTATATTGAAAATGGTGTTAGACTCTTCAGCCGGACTTGTTATCGGTATTGGTTTGGGCGTGTTTGGCGGAAGTATGGCGGGCCTGATCAAACAGATGAGTCGGAAAAGCAATATGGATAAGAAGAAATTATCATTCTATTTCTGGTGCGGATGTGCAATAGGAGTTGTGGCAGGCATCGTGGGTATGGCATTTTATTTGATTGAAAATGGATAACACTTTTCCTATACCTATATTATATAAGGAGAAAGCCGGCAATCCGTATCAGCATGAAGTGATGAATCTGTTGGCTTTCATCAAGGCGTTTCATCCGCTTCCGTTGGTAGATGAGGCGGCTTTTGCACGTTTCGAGAAGTATGCCGAATCTTTATGCGATAAGTTGGACGAGCGGATGGAACGTCCGGCGTTTCAGGTAGAACTGAACCGTTGGCTGGCTTTGCTTCAAGATGCGCATACGTTTGTGATGCTTGACGATACATCGCTTTATCCTTTCACGTTACGTTATTATGAGGGGAGTTTTTATTTTCGAAGTCTTCCGGATTCGGTTCCGGATTGTACAGGGAAGGAACTTATAGCTATTAATGCGTGTCCGATTGGTTCATTGATACAAAAATTAAAGGTTTATGTTCCTTCGGAGAATCAGATAAAGGCTTGCATTACGGGAAGCTTTTTTATGAACAATAAAGCGTTTCTGAACGCTTTGGGGATAGATACGGACACGGTTATCCGTTTTATGTTTGCGGATGGAAGTGAAGTGTGTTTGCCTTCGTCCTTACATGAAGGTGCATCAGGCTTGTATCAGGTGAAGCAGGTTCCGCATCCGGTTACGGCAAGGAGAAACGAGCCTTTTCATTATCAGATAATCGGCGATACGTGTTATTTTCAGTTCAATGCGATGATAGACCGGTTTACTTATTGGCAAGGATGCCGTTTGATGCAGGTCTCTCCAGATAAAGCCGTGGAGGATAGTCTTCCGTTGTTTGCGGATTTCCTGGATGAAATGGCACGTGCAATGGCGGTGCATAACGTGAATCGGCTGGTGATAGACATGCGTTATAATGGAGGAGGGAATAGTGTATTGGGCGATGTGTTGCTTGAATTTCTGGGTGTCTCCCTTCGGGATATTTGTCCGTTTCATTCCTACATCCGTGTGTCTGATTTCTTGCAAACGTGTTATCCTACGCTTTTTATCCGTGACAAGTATGAATCAATGAAAGGGGAGTTGGCGGAACAACATCAAGTAATGAATGATTTTACCGGTGATATGCCGAAGCCTTCCAGTCGTTTTCATGGAGAAGTGGCGTTTATTCAAGGGCAGAATACCTTCAGCAGTGCCAATTATCTGTTGACGCTCATCAAAGACAATGCGCTTTTCCCGATTATCGGGACTCCTACCTCCCAAAAGCCGACCTGTTTCGGTGATGTGCTTTGCGTAGAACTTCCTTATACCCAAACCCAAGCTTACATCAGCCATTCGTATTTTGTACGGCCCGATGAACGGAGTCAGGATACGAGTTTATTGCCCGATTCTCTTGTACGAACTTCATTGAAGGACTGGTTGAACGGGAAAGATGCATGTTGGGATTAAATTTAAATGAATATCCGCATTTCCGCCCAATAAACTGTAGGGGCGTATCGCATACGCCCTAAAAGCATCCACATGGATAAGTTGGCGTATTCGGGCGTATGCAATACGCCCCTACAGGGGTCGTTTGCGGATATTCATCAATTATTTTTATTCATGCTTTTTAGAAGCTGTTTTGAATTTATCGTGCGATGATTTGGGATGAGTTTTTGAGGCATTTTCGCTTCTGTGATGAGGAAGATAGCGGGCTATCTGACGAAGAACAGGAGCGAAAAGGACCAAAAAATCGCCCAAAGCACACACGAAAACGAACACATCAAGCCAAGAAAAACTTTTTGGAGAAATTCAAAACAGCTTCTTATTCTCCGATTTCCTTCAGCAATTCATCTACGGCTGCTTTCAATTGTGTGTCTTCTCCTTTCACAATCGTTTCGGGAGCGTTCAGCACATAGATGTCGGGGTCTAACTGGGTGTTTTCCAGATAGCTTCCGTCGGGGAGGCGATAGCCTACCACCGGAATGCCGAATACGAGGGTCGGGTCTTGCGTGGTTACCCAGTTTACGCTGGTCATGGTTCCGGGAACGGGCGCACCTACCAGCTTGCCCAGTCCGCGATGCTTGTATACCCACGGGGTGCCGTGTGCGTTCGAGTAGTTCGCTTCACATTGCACCATGATGGAAGGCTTGTTCCAGCGCCGGCTGGGCATATCGCAGGTCTCGCGCCCGCGGATGACTTGGGTGAAGTATTTCTTTCCGCTGAACAATACTTCGATGTCCTCGTGCAAGCGTCCGCCTCCATTGAAGCGGGTGTCTATCACGATGCCTTCGCATTGGTTGTACTTGCCCAAGATGTCCGAGTAAACCGAACGGAAACTGGAATCATCCATCGATTCGATGTGCACATAGCCCAAACGTCCGTTCGACCAGCGTTTTACGTCCTCCGCACGTTGTTTTACCCAGCGCGTATAGAGCAAGCCATTCATTGCTCCGTTGCTTATGGGTTTCACCACTTCTTCCCAACGTTGGTTGGTTTCCGGGTCGTAAAGTGATACCAAAGTCTTCTTGCCTGCCTGCCCATTTAATAAAGGAGTATAGTCTTTCTCGGCTTCGAGGGTCTGGCCGTTGATTTTCTCGATAATCACACCGGCTTTGGCACGGGTGCTCTTGCGGTCGAAAGGTCCTTTCTCGATGATTTCGGCGATGCGCAATCCGTTGCCCGTATACTCCCAGTCGTACAATAGCCCCAGCTGGGCAGTGCTTTCGGTATCCAGTTCGGGATAGAAGCGTCCGCCGGTATGAGATACGTTCAGTTCGCCCAGCCATTCGCTCAGCATTTCGGCGAAATCATAATTGTTATTGATATGAGGCAGGAACTTGCGGTAGGTCTCCGTCAAGGCATCCCAGTCCACGCCGTGCATGTTCACGTTGTAGAAGCGTGCCTTTTCTTCGCGGTAGATGTTGTCGAAGATGTATTCGCGTTCTTCGTAGGGGTTCATCTTCACTTCGGCACGGTAGGTAATCGGTTCCAGTTTTTCCGATTTCCCGTCCATCTTCTGCATGGTTCCTCCTCCCAGCACGAAGAAATTCCCATCGCGGTCGGTTTCCATGTTTGCCCAGCGCGCGTCCATTTTGTGCAGGAGCTTGGTCTCATGCTTGCGCACGTCCATTTTCCACATGTCGAATCCGCCTTCGAACGCAGATAAATAGTACAGGGTTTCTCCGTCTTTCGAGATAGCGGCTGAGGACAAGCGCGATGAGTTGGGCGTGAGGCGCACGATGCGGTCTTCTATGCCGTCCGGTTCAACCGTGATTAATTTCACGCTATCTGTTTTTGCATCCGCTTTTTTATCCTTTTTCTTGTCTTTCGAAGCGGTTTCACCCGCTTTTTCCTGCTCTTTCTCCAGTTCCTTTTGCAATTCGTAATCCTCTTTGCTCAGGCGGAACTTGTCGTATGCGTCCTGGTTCAGGAAGACCATCATCACATCGTCCAGCGAGCCCCACGAGGCATGATTGCGCATACCATACCGTTCGGTGGTGAAGAGCAGGGCGTTTCCGTCCATGGTCCAGCGGGGCATGCCGCTCGTATAACCGCTGTTGGTCAGGTTGATAATCGGGCTTTTCCCGTCGGCGCAAACCAGTCCGATGTCCGAATAAGGCTCGTGCTTGTGGGCGATGAATTCCAGTGCAAACCATTTCCCGTCGGGCGACCACTGATAGTCAAAGCCTCCCGAAAGCGAGTACCACGTAGACCCGTCGGTCACCTGGCGCACCTTCTTGCTCTTCAGGTTCAGCACCATGAGGCGGGTACGCCCTTCGATGAAGGCGATTTCTTTCCCATCGGGAGAGAACTTCGGATAGCTCCGCTCTACGGTTTTCGAGGGAAGCAGGGCTTCTTCTTCTATCAGCGTGGCATTGGGGAAATTTTTTTCTTCCTCGCGTGAGATTTTTGCGGTGTAGAGTCCGCTGATTCCATCGCGCTCGCTGGCATAGACCAAGGTGCGGTTGTCCGCGCCGAACGAAACGCCTTCTTCGGCTTCGGGCGTATGGGTGATTTGCTTGGTGGTGCCGTATTCGACGGATGTCACGAACACTTCACCCCGCACCACGAACGCCACCTGTTTGCCGTCGGGCGATACCGTAGCTTCCGATGCTCCGCGTGTAAAATTATAAGTGACGGGCATTTCCTCTTCATCGCGGATAAGTGAGATATTGACCTTAGCGGGTTTTCCTCCATCGGGTTGGGTATAGATTTCGCCATCGTAGGTGTAGCAGAGTGTACCGTTGTGGCTCATTGAGAGGAAGCGTACAGGGTTTCCCTTGAATGAAGTAACGGGCTGCACATCAGCAGGGCGGTCCAACGGGAAGCGATAGACGTTGAATGAACCTCCATTGCGTTCGCTCAAGAAGTACACGGTTTTTCCATCGGCACTCAATACAGGGTCGCGGTCTTCTCCCGGTCGGGCGGTCAGGTTGGTATGTTTACCGCTGGTGGTGTCATACATCCATACGTCCCGGGTGATGGATGAAGTGTGATGCTTGCGCCATTCGTCTTCGAATCCTTTCCGGTCCTGATAGAGGAAGAAGGTTCCCGCTGGTGCATAGCACACTTTTTCCGCCGGTGTGCCTAATACTTGTTCAGTGCGTCCGCCCGCTACGGACACTTGATATAATTCGGTCATTGCACTGGTGGGAAACATGGCACTTTCTGCCGGGTCTTGCAGGGAGGCAGAAAACAGCACGTGTTTGCCGTCGGGCGTGAAGGCCGAAGGTGTTTCGTTTGCCGAATTGCTGGTCAGCCGGCGTGCTTCGCCTCCGCTGGCGGGCATCACGAAGATGTCGGTGCTTCCAAAGCGATCGCTGGCGAAAGCAATTTGTTGTCCATCGGGCGACCATACGGGGGTTGATTCATACGAAGGTTGTGTGGTGAGTCGTAGTGCTTCTCCTCCTTTGGCATTCACCTTATAAATATCTCCTTTGTAACAGAAAGCGATTTCGCTTCCATCGGGTGAGATGGCAGCATCGCGCATCCAAAGTGGTGTCATCGCTTGGAGCGATACGCATCCTACCCCTAACATAAATCCTAATACTGTTTTTTTCATAAACTCTTATGCATTTATAGGCGGCAAAGATACGGAATATTGAAAAAAGAGATAAAAAAAGTGGGGAATTATTTGGAGGATATTATAAAAAACACTTATCTTTGCACCGCTTTCTAAGGAAAGCACGAAAGTTTGGACTATGGTGTAATGGCAGCACAACAGGTTTTGGTTCTGTTTGTCTAGGTTCGAATCCTGGTAGTCCAACGCAAATCAGGTCATTTTAAGGTATAGCCCCGTAAAAACGTCGTTTTTGCGGGGCTTTCCTTTGTATGCTCGGCATGAGTATTAGCTAGGCTCCGTTATTATGTTCATCCGTTCATGCAGGTACTTGCGCCGGGCGTTGCAGATACTTGCGTCACGGAAGGCAGATATTTGGGAAATTTTCGTACCTTTGCAGGTACGGACAACACATTAATAAAAGAAAGGACAACACAGTGGCTAAAGATAACGACGTGGTATTGACCCCCATGATGAAACAGTATTTCGACCTGAAGGCGAAGCATCCCGACGCGCTGATGCTTTTCCGGTGCGGCGACTTTTACGAAACCTATTCCGAAGATGCCGTGACCGCTTCGCAAATACTGGGAATAACCTTGACCAGGCGTGCCAACGGGCAGGCGAAGACGGTGGAAATGGCAGGATTTCCGCACCATGCCCTCGATACGTATCTGCCCAAACTGATACGTGCCGGAAGGCGTGTGGCTATCTGCGACCAGCTGGAAGACCCGAAAACCACGAAGAAGCTGGTGAAGCGGGGCATTACCGAACTGGTGACGCCGGGCGTTGCCATCAGCGACAATGTGTTGTCGTATAAGGAGAACAATTTCCTTGCCGCCATCCATTTCGGGAAAACCGCGTGCGGCATCGCTTTTCTGGACATCTCTACCGGCGAGTTCCTGACCGCCGAGGGGCCTTTTGACTACATCGACAAGCTTCTGAATAATTTCGCTCCCAAGGAAGTGTTGTTCGAGCGGGGCAAGAAACCCATGTTCGAAGGCAATTTCGGAAGCAAGTTTTTCACCTTCGAGCTGGATGACTGGGTGTTTACCGAAGCTTCGGCACGCGAGAAGCTCTTGAAGCATTTCGAGACCAAGAACCTGAAAGGCTTCGGCGTAGAGCATCTGAAGAACGGCATCATCGCGGCTGGAGCCATCCTGCAATACCTCGACATGACCCAGCATTATCAGATAGGGCATATCACTTCGCTGGCACGCATCGAGGAGGAACGCTACGTGCGGCTGGACAAGTTTACGGTGCACAGCCTGGAGCTGATAGGTAGCATGAACGAGGGAGGCACCAGCCTGCTGGACGTGATAGACCATACCATCAGCCCCATGGGTGCCCGTCTGCTGAAACGCTGGATGGTGTTTCCCCTGAAGGAAGTAAAACCGATTAACGCCCGGCTGGACGTAGTGGAGTATTTCTTCCGCGAGCCCGACTTCAAGGACTTTATCGAAGAGAAGCTGCACCGTATAGGCGACTTGGAACGCATCGTATCAAAAGCCGCGGTAGGACGTATCTCACCCCGTGAGGTGGTGCAGCTGAAAGTGGCGCTCCAAGCCATCGAACCCATCAAGAATGCTTGCCTGAACGCAGATAACGAGAGCCTCCGGCGCATCGGGGAGCAGTTGAACCTCTGCGTCTCGATTCGGGATAAAATAGCGAAGGAGATAGTAAACGACCCGCCTCTGCTGGTGAACAAGGGCGGAGTGATAGCCGACGGAGTGAATGCCGAGCTGGATGAGCTGCGCCGCATTTCCTATTCGGGAAAGGATTACCTGCTTCAAATCCAGCAACGCGAAATCGAGCAGACCGGCATCCCCAGCCTGAAGATTGCCTATAACAATGTGTTTGGCTATTACATCGAAGTGCGGAACGCACACAAGGAGAAAGTGCCTGCCGAGTGGATACGCAAGCAAACGCTGGTGAACGCCGAGCGGTATATCACGCAGGAACTGAAGGAATACGAAGAGAAGATATTGGGGGCGGAAGATAAAATCCTGATACTGGAAACCAAGCTTTATAATGACTTGGTGGCAGACCTTGCCGAGTTTATTCCGGCTATCCAGATCAATGCCACGCAAATCGCACGTCTGGATTGCCTGCTCTCTTTTGCCGATGTGGCGCGCGAGAACAAGTATATCCGTCCGGTGGTAGCCGACGATGATGTACTCGACATCAAGCAAGGACGCCATCCGGTCATCGAGAAGCAATTGCCCGTGGGCGAGAAATACATTGCCAATGATGTCTATCTCGATACGGAATCACAACAGATTATCATTATCACGGGACCCAATATGGCGGGTAAGTCTGCCTTGCTCCGCCAGACGGCGCTTATCACGCTCTTGGCTCAGATAGGCTGCTTCGTGCCAGCCGAAAGTGCGCATATCGGGCTGGTGGACAAGATATTCACCCGTGTCGGAGCAAGTGATAACATATCGGTGGGCGAATCAACGTTCATGGTCGAGATGAATGAAGCCGCCAATATCCTGAACAACCTCTCTCCCCGAAGCCTGGTGCTCTTCGATGAGCTGGGGCGCGGCACTTCCACGTATGACGGCATCTCCATTGCATGGGCTATCGTAGAGCACATCCACGAGAACAAGAAAGCCCATGCCCGTACGCTTTTTGCCACGCACTATCACGAGTTGAACGATATGGAAGCACTCTTCCCGCGTATCAAGAACTATAATGTAACGGTCAAGGAGGTCAATAATAAGGTGATTTTCCTGCGTAAGCTGGAGCGCGGAGGGAGCGAACATTCGTTTGGTATTCATGTGGCAAAAATGGCGGGCATGCCCCAAAGCATCGTGAAGCGTGCCGATGAAATCCTGCACCGCCTGGAGCAAGATAACCGGCAGGAAGGCATGGCGTCGCGTCCGAAAGTACAGACTCCGGCATCCAAAGACGGTGTCCAGCTCAGCTTCTTCCAGCTTGACGACCCCGTGTTGTGCCAGATACGGGATGAAATCCTGCATCTGGATGTGAACAACTTGACACCGATAGAAGCGTTGAACAAACTGAATGACATTAAACGTATCGTGACAGGAAAGTGAGGGTATTTACTATTTATGCGAATCAGGAGTTATACTTTAAACGGCATTAAAATATGTATTTTGTATATGCCACGTAGTAGAGACGATGTGCACATCGTCTCTACAGAAACGGTACGAGATGTTCAAGGAAATGCACAAATTTATACCATGCATAGTATAAGCGTAGTTATGTTTCACAGGAGTTATAGGAGTTAAAGGTCAATAGTCTTGCTTCTGAAAACGATGCAAAAAGTATTGGCGTCTAACTCCCGGTCCGCCAGGCGGACGATAACTCCCTTTTAACTCCTGATTGGTTTTATTCGATAATTATTTGTAGAGTGCCTTGCTCAATTCTTCCAGTCCGGCTTCTCCCGGCAGTCCGGGGAAAGCTTTCTTCATGTCGTCCATAAAAGCTTGTGCCGTCTGGTTATTGCCGAGCACCTCTTTCATCTTTTTCAGATAGGCGATTTTGAACTTTACCGCATCGCGCTTTGCCGCACCTCCGTGTCCGCCGATGAACAGTTCCGCTCCCGGTGCCAGTGACTTTTCCGCTTCTGCTATTTCCGCATCAATGGCAGCCGGAGAATAAACCTGCAAATGGCTTACGTGTGCCTTTGCCGGAGTCCAGTGCGTATAATAAGCCTTGCCTCCTATCAGGATGCTTGCGCCCGGAAAATCGGATGTCGCTCCGTGACGGAACTCGAACGGAATTCCTGCCCAAGTCTGCGTAGTGCCGAATGCCACTTCCGAAGCCTTGCCTGTAGGCATGTCGGTCAGGGCATCGCCGAAAGCCTGTGCGAATCCTTTCATCATGCCGCCATAGATTTCCCCTTTCGTAAATTGGGGCATACCTTCCGCCATCACCACCTCATGATTGCCGGTTCCGCCCACATGATAGTCCGTGATGCGTGTCTCTACCGTTTTGCCCAGTTTGGAAAGATAAGCTCTTATTTGTTTAATGAGTTATTACTTACCAAAAGTGCCTTTATTTCCTTTTGTGCTGCAAAGTTACCAAGAGGAATTTAATCGTACAAGTAGGTACTTGAACATCAGATACTTACGAAAAGGTAACCATTGTTGTGTATAAGTAAGAAGCTGTTTTGAATTTATCGTGCGATGATTTGGGATGAGTTTTTGAGGCATTTTCGCTTCTGTGATGAGGAAGATAGCGGGCTATCTGACGAAGAACAG
>NZ_NFJG01000007.1:0-62074 GCF_002159755.1 Bacteroides sp. An269 | reverse complement strand
TGCAAGGCAATACGTGCTGAATATCTACACAGAGAACCGAGCTTATGCAAAACCCTTCAAAACAGAATTCGGATAAGAATCCTTTCTTTCCGGTTTGAATCTGCGTATTGCCTCAAGTCGCATTGTGGGGTAAGGGGAAGGTATGCACAAATCGGACAAAATTCACGCTCATACTATCATGATGAATAGTGTTCAAGCTCTTTACTGCAATTGAGATTGCCATTGAGATTGCTTGCGGATTTTAGGGTAATAATAAAATGGTATGAGTACGCCCAAAGTAGCGAAGGCAAGCATGGCATAGAGATACTGGTGGAACCAGATGAAGGTCATCCCGTAGAACAGGAAGGCAATGCTGCACAGCCCAGAGGCCAGTCCGTCGATGCCGTCGATGAGGTTGATGGCATTGATGATGAAAACCGTAACGAAAACGGTGAGAGGGATGCTAATCCACGACGGCATGGAATGGATGAACAGCATTCCGTGAAGGTCGGACAGTTCCACTCCGCCAGCCACCAGCATGATGCCGCAGACTATCTGGATAAAGAACTTGGCACGGTAGCGCACACCGATAAGGTCATCGGCAATGCCGACAAGGTACAACATGATGATGGCGCAGAAGGCGTATGCCAATGGCAACGCTTCTGCGCCTATTTCCTTAAGCAGCTCATCATGTCCGGTTGAGACATTGACCGCCAAAAGCAGGACAAAGGAGAAGAACACTACGGGCTTGAAGGCCATACCGCCAAGGCGAGGCACTACACACTGATGTATCTTCCGCTCGTCCGGCTCGTCGAACAGTCGCCTGCGGAAGGCGATGAGCAGAATCTGCGGTATCACGATTCCTGCGAAAAACACGCACAGGAAGAATACCGACAGGATGTTGACAATCCAAATTAAACTCATTCTCTATCTAACTTTAATAGGCCGTTTGTGTCGGTCTGTCCTGTACTAATCCCTCTGTATCAATCAATTCGGGGGGGTAATTCGTGTTTCCATAATCTCAGTCTATGATTTGAATATATTCCGGCTTCACCTCAGCTGAAACCGCCAGTAGGTCGGGAATAATGACGACAAGCTGCCGACCTCTCTTTTTTGCCACTTTTATGAAGTAGCCCTCCACCTGGTCGAACGGTCCGCCATGTACCCTTACTCTTTTACCTTTTTCAATGTTGATTTTATCTTTTTCCTTGTTGATTTCGCTGATTTTGTAGAAGTGTACCTCTTCATCTGCCTGCTTGCACACCTTGATGAAGTTGGTCATGTCTTCATCAGGTACAGTCAGATAGACAAGTTCTCCGCCACTTTTCCATGTGACAAACTGTAGGTCGTAATAATAATTGTGTTTGAAATCAACAATCTTCTGATGACTTGCATGCACAAACACCAGACTATGGATGACGGGTACCATGAAAAAGACTTTCTTGCCCTTGACAGTGCGAAGGACTTTCTGCTTGGGTATGAAATACTCTAAGCCATACGTTTCATTAGAGAGCCGATCTTCGGCAGTATTCTCGTTCTTGTAGGCCCGCATGACATACCACAGTATCTTATCCTTGTCCAATACATTCACCATACTGTTTTGACATGTGTTTTTTGAGAAAAGAACGTACTCATGGTTAATCCCGATATGCGTATCGGTCTGTATATCAGCAACTTTCTATGTGTTTCAACTACAATAGTCATCTATTCTCATCTTTCTGAGTCCACCCCCTGCAAAGCCCCTCTTTACGACATAAAAATTCGGTCGGAAAAGGTATGCAAAAGATGTTTCTCTCTTTAAGAGAAATATCGTTTTGCTAAACAGTTGATATTGAGGTATCATTTTATCGTAAAAGACATATTTGCTCAACAATTGCTTGACGGAAATCAACAAATTTTAGCATTTTTGTAAAAAAGTCGCTATATAATTTGGTGAATTGGAGTTATTTTCATATTTTTGCATCCCGAAGAGTTTCTCTTAAAGAGAGAAACACCTTTTTGCTCAACAATCCCCGACTTTTTTATTATAGTTGCGGTATCACACCGCAATACAATAGTTATAAATATTGAAATAAAGGTGCAGTGAGACGCTGCACCTCCTAAAGAGAATTGATGATGAGATTGTTGGCGTTGTCAACGACAGAGGTGTCCAATGAGGAGAGGTATATCTGTGTGGTTTTCTCGGAGTCATGCCCCAATGCCTCGCTGATAGTAGATACGGGCACGTTCTTGCTCTTGGCTATGCTTGCCCAGGAGTGGCGGGCTACGTAGGTGGTCAGGGGTACGGACAGGCCTATCATTTCTCCGATTTTCTTCAACTGCTTGGTGATACGGCTATAGGCATTCTTGTACTGTCTCCAGAATATGGCTCCCTCTCCTTTTGCTATAGGGAGCAGGTAGGGAGAATCATCTGTTTTGTACTTCGCCACTATCTCCTGCATGGCAGGTTCCCATTTGATGTGCAACTGTTGTGAGGTCTTCTGACGGCGGTAAATGAGCGTACTGCCATGCAGATTGCTTGGTGTAAGTTGTGCCATATCGATGAACGACATCCCACGGGTATAGAAACTGAACAGGAACATATCCCTTGCAAGCTCCAAACGGGGGTTCAGACTCAAGTCCAGCTCTTTCAGTTGCTTGATGATTTCCAAGGGGAGTGCCCGCTTGACGGTCTTGTCGATGCCGGTATATACATGCTTGAACGGTGAGGAAGAGATGACCAGTCCGTCATCTACGGCATGATTGTAGATGGTGCGCAGGTTGCGGATGTAGAAAGAGGTGGTGTTGCGGCACAGTCCGCTGTCTTTCAGCCACTGTTCATAGCCTTGTATCGTTGTCCCATCGACTTCCTCCAATGGCACATCGCCTCCTTTCAGGTAACGCTGGAGGCTGTTGAGGGTGGTTTTGTACCTTGCTACCATCCGCTTCTTGCCGATGCGTCTCAGTTTTTCGTTCAACTCCAGCGTATAGCCGATAATGCCATGTAATTCTTTTCCCTCATGGAAGTTGTCAACGACGGTGTCTGCTGTATATGACTGCCCTTCCTTGTCCAACCGTGCAATGACCAACAGCAGTTTCTTCCTGTCAGCATCCAATGTATCTTTCAAGGAAAGAAGATAGGCTTGACGTTGTGGAGTGACGGAAGTTGGCAAAATGATGTTTGAATGGTCCGCATCCCACTCTGAGGAATAGATTCTGTACTCTGTATGGATCTGACGTGCCACACGATTGTGTATCACCTGATAATACAGGCGACCCTCTTTCTCTTGAACAGATGATGTTCTGAACTTTAATTTGATGGATGCCATAATGCTCTGACTTTAACATTGAAATTGCAATTATTACCTTTATATATAATATAAGTGACAGACAAACAGGTATAGGAGGGATGGTGCCTCACCGCTCGGCATACAACAGCTGATATTCCACCCACCTCCGTTTCCTAATGGATGCCACTGCTTTTCCCCTCCATTTGCAATAGCTCAGATAGAGTGGCAGGATGTCCCTGTCGCCACGTTCCAATCGGGTGAGCAGGGACGCTTTCGGGTATCGTCCATTGCCTAACAACTTGGCTGGTCCAATCTGGTACGAGAGGGTGGCAAGCAGATAAGCATCCCTGCCATAACGGGCATATAGGCGCAGGTGCCGGAGGAGGTCTGTCCGTAACAGCAAATCTGCACGCTGACGTGTCAGTGTTTTCGGGAAACGCTCTCCCTTCTGTAGCTGGTGACCATAGCCCACATAGCCCGGTGTGGTCTTTGGGTCGTGCCAACCCTCGAAGTGTTTGGTAATGGCTACCATCCGTTCAAACAGTGCCCTGTCAATGGTTTGGCTTTGACAGGGCACGCTACAGATGGCCAACATGCTCAATAGTACGATGATGTATCTTCTCATTACATTATTTTATATAGGAGGTGCGATGTCTCACCGCACTCTAATCAATATCACTACATCATAGTGCGGAACTGCTGAATCTCTTTAATCATGGCTTTCACGTCCTCCCCAACCTGAACGAAGTTCTTGTAGAGGATGCGCTCTCGCTCTTCTTTCGACTTGAACTTATAGAACTTAGGGAGAGGGACATACTCCGATTCCTCCTTCTTTATTTCCGTCATATCGAAGTCGGTCTTGCAGTAGAACTTGGATGTCTTGAACTCCTCGCTCTCCTGGATGTTCATGCTTCCGTTCATCCCGGTCTTGGTGACTACGAAGTCACGGGCGGTCTGTCCACATATCCAACCTGTGGGCATATCGGAGATTTTGCTTGCAGGCACCAGGCTGTCCATATTCTCATTGAGGTTGATGGAGGTCTTGTCACGGTCGATGGTCACGCCCTTTTTGAGTTGCACTACTTTACCGAAGATGTCACTCGACAGCCATTCGAGGGTTTCCTTGGCTCTTGCCGAACCGCTCACCACATTGCCCACGGTGGTGATGATTTTCTGCATACCCACCTTGCCATAATCGGCTTCCAACTGCGGAAGTTCCTGAAAGCCAAGTGCCACGCTCACCTTGTTGCTTCGGGCTGTGCCTATCAGTCGGTCTATCTTGTGGAAATACAAGGTCGGCAACTCATCGACGATGATGCTGACAGGAACGTTCTTGCCCTGTCCTGTATTCACCCTCGTTACAAGGCGGTTGAGAATCAAGGCATTCAGTGCACCGATGATGCTCTCCATCTCGGGGTCGTTGGCAATGAGCAGATAACTTGGATTCTTCGGGTCACTGACCTTCAGGTCGAAGTCATCGCCGTCCTTGTGGAATATCCAGTAAGATTCCTTGGTGGCGAGACGGGAGGTATAGACACGTAGCGTGCCAATCATACCTTCCAACTGCTCCATGGCTTTGTTGGCAAAGGCAGTCTGGAACGGGCCAAGCAAGGGGGCTACCTCGTTGTCGGTCTGAAGTACCTCGAAGATGGTCTGATAACTCTCATTGAGGAACGATAGGATATGTGGCATGTCGCTGTACTTGCCCAACCAATAAGCGGGCTGCACCTCCGCGCCCGAATGGTCGAACACCCGTCCTGTGGGTATCAGCCTTTTCGTCTTTGGGTCTTCACGCCGCTCGGCAATCAGCATCTTTCCGTCCTTGTCGTAGGGCTCCTTGCCGTAGTTGCAGAAGAAATAGATGCAGGCGGCAAGGAAGTTGACGGCAGAGGTCTGGAAGAACTGGTCGCTGCCACCGCCGCCTTCCTTCTTGCCTTTTTGCAGGGATTCAAGCAGGGTCTCGGCGGTCTCGCTCGCTGCGGCAAGGTTGTTGATGTACTTCAACTGGATGGGGTTCACACGGCGCGAATACTCCACATCCACAAAGTTGATGATGTTGAACTTCATGCCATGGGGCATCTTGCTGTCCTTGGCATTCTTGTTCTTCAAGTAATGATAGTAGAGTTTGGTGGCGAGAGTGGGAAACTTATAGTCGTACACCACCATGGCAAAGCCCTTCTCGCTGTGCTGCCTGATAAACGGCTCGATGATGGAGAAGGTCTTACCAGAACCAGGAGTACCCACAACCCATGTGCCACGGAACGGATTGACGATGTTCACCCATCCCTTGCGGAACTTGCCCTTGTAATAATAGCGCATAGGGATGTTCACGCTGTACTTGTTCTCCTGCAACTCCCTGCATTGCTCAAAGCTCTCATTCTCGAAGTTGAAGCGGTCTTTCAGCAGCCCTTCCTTCAGGAACTTAGAGATATTGTCGAGGGCGATATGCACCAATACGACACCGACGATGGAAGTGAGCATATAGAGCCAAGTGTTCAAACGGAGGGTATAGAAACAGGGCATTATCGAATGACCGAACAGCCATACGGACTGCACAATCAGCAGCACTCCCGACAGCAGCGGATAGAGCACCTGCCTGCGAGCGTCAAACTCCAGATGCTTCTTGTTGCGCGTTCCCACACAGGTGATACATATCAGCAGGAACGTAGCCACCTTGCTATACACGAGGTTGCCGTCATGGTAAATCATCCACCGCTTGATGCGAGTGTGGATATCCGTCACTACGCCGCCCAAGAAGTCCAACTGCTCCGGCTCCAGTGCGTAGGCGAAGAACTCCATCAGGATGGAGACATAAATCACCGCCCTGAATATCTTGTAAAAACCCTGTAACTCTTTGCTTTCTTCCATTTACTTTACGATGATGTTGGGTGATAATGAGAAAAGATGAAGGATGCCACGGTGGACACCCTCCAATCCTCTTATGAGTTTTATTCGTAGCCGTTGATGGTCTTCTCAGACTCTACTGTCCACGGAGAAATAGTTGCAGATATGACCTCCAAGGTGTTGCGTACAGGCTTCAATGAATAGCTGTAGGAATGACCCGCTTTCCACGTGTCGTTTGTGAGGAATACGAAGTTCTCCCCATTGCTGAGTTGCAATGTCATGTCTGGCATAACCTGTGCAGGAACATAAAGCGTATATTCCATGTGGTCACTTTGTGGGTCGCCGAAATAATAGGTCGTCACCGACTCGTCACTGCATTCTACCTTTCCGGTCTTGATGTTGAAAGTACCGCTGTCAAAATAACCGACGAACGTGAGTAGGCTTCCTGCAAAATCATTGGTGGTGAAACCGTATTCTGGTGAGGTATAGACCTTGATGATGACACGCACCATCTGATGGGTGAAGTTCAATGTAAGGCTCGGATTGGCGTATGATGCCGCTCCACTGGCAAACAGAAAATCATTGACCTTCTGCTCACTCTGTACAGCTGCCTCCGGCACTTGGAACTCTATGAGGTCGTTGGTAGGATTTGCCGTATAGGGATAGTAGGCATTGAAGGTGTGAGTGTCTGTGTCCGTGAAAAACACCTTGTTGGCTGACACAAACTGATTCGTGCCGCCGCTTCGGGTGAACTTCATATTGTTGATCATCCCTGTGGAAGAGATGCCAATCATATCATTGAGTTCCCACTGGTTGTCAACGGCTCGTGTGGAAACGGCAGGTTGCAGCATCTCCAGATTGGTGAATACCTGAAGCTGCTTGGTTGATGTGCTGTCGGTCACGACCACAGAACCTCCGCCACCGGGCAGGTAAATCTCATTGACGATGTCTTGGTCACAGGACGTGAGGAGCATGGCTCCAAGTCCCAACATTAGAAACAAATTCTTTTTCATGCTTTTTCTTTTTTAATTGTTGTACTTTGATGATGATACGGGTGATACTCGATGTCTGTATATGGGCTAATCCATAATCGTGATGATGGGTCTCGCCTTATGCGGCTGCCACTTGGGAGTCTCCTGTATGGCACCGCTTCCCAGTGAGTAAAGCCATGCCTTGGCGGTCGCTTGTCCTTCTACCTCCGTTGAAGTCCAATACCAACAGTCATCATCCTCATCGGGGATAGGTGTGCCGCCGCATTTCAGGATGTATGGGTTGATGATGTCCTTGGCATGATAGAGCAGACGCATCTGTGCCACACTGGGGATATAGGCACTTTGCCCGTAACGCCACATGTCGAAGACACGCTCAGCCAAAGGCGACTTCACATCGGTCGTGCCATAAAGGGCAAAAGTGTTCTTGTTGCCGTCGTAGGCGGTGAGGTCACAGGATGTGTCCTGTTCCACACCGATACTGTCAGCAAAGGCTTCGGGAGCGATGTCCCACAGATAGACGGCATATCCGTTTCCCTCCATTTCTTCCCTCTGATTGACGTTGAACACCACTGCAATGGCTTGCATGCACGATTGCTCGTAGGTTTCGTAGGGCATCACCTTGCCGTCAGTGGTCAAGATATGGGTGACCTTCATGGCTGTGTCGGGAAAGTCCTGATGCTCGTCACAGGCAGTCAGCAACACCGTTGCCGCAACTGCCAAGATTGAAAACAGTTTCTTCATACGCATAGTCATTTTACAGGAAGTTTCACACCCAGGACAATACCCGTTCTGAACAGGTCTTCACCCTTGATCATCACATCGGTCTTCACCTGCCAGAAGAGCTTCCAGCCGTGTCTGAGTGTATAGTTTTGCTCATAGCCGAGGTGGATGCCACCCAAGAACCTGTCAGTATCGCTACCTGCCGATGCTCCTATGCGCATGTTGCCATGGTGGTTGCGTCCTCTTGCCACACAGGGCTTATAGGCAAAGCCGAAACCATAACTGCGGTAGTTGTTCCAAAAACTCTCAGGACAGACATGACCGCACGATGCGCACTCGTTCCACTTGATATATCCGTTTGCAAAATACTCCCACGCATTGTGGTACTTCGTCTCATACTCGTAGGACAGCGTCACGTCCAGTCCTCGCTCATACAGGCATCCGAACCCCAAGGATATGCGGTCGCTATTCTGCTGCGCCATTGCCGGAGTCATGCTTGCCATAAAACAGATGACAACGAGTAAGGTATGCACAAGCCAATTCCTCACTCCTAATTCCTCATTCCTAATTCTCATTATTCCTCCTCCAACAGTATATGGTTAAACGAATCGGCAGACAGCACATCCTCATAGTCGATGCTGAGCGAGATGGTGCGTCCACTTATCTGTTTTTCCGACAGCTCGATGGTCAGCACCTTGTCGTTGGGGAAGGTCATCTTCTTCACCACAATCACGTTGCGATAGCCATACTTGAAGGTCTTCGCATCGTCCAACACAAGAGATGGGGTCAGTTCCACTATCTGCGCATTGGTAGCCTTGCTCTGCTTCTTGTCCGATAGTTTGATGCGCATCTCGTCGATGTCGAAGCGGATGTTGGTCTTGTTCTCCACGGAGAAGTCGATGAAGAAATATTCGCCCACGCTGTAGATGTTGTTCAGGCGCATTACCATGCGGTGCATCTTCGTCGCCACGTTGCGGTATTTGGCAGACGATGACCATATCTGACGTGCATACTTGGTCATGTCGGCAGTGGACAGGCTTACAGCGGGATTGTTGTAGGCATTGCGCTCCGAGCATTCTATTTCCTTATCGGTTACTGCCTCCTGCATCCTCGTGGTATAGAGCAGTGCATACTGCGTGCGGTAGCGTTCCGTCACGATTGTCACTATCGCCAACACCTCACCGTCGGCATACACGTTGTCCTTCGGCTTCAGGCGGATGGTGTTGTTGATGGGTTGGTCGCCCACCACCTTGTCTGTGGATATATCGACAAAGCGGATGGGTTCGGAGGCGGTGATGACGGTGGTCACTTGGTCGTTGACCGTCAGCTGCTCCATCTCCATGTAGGTGGTCTGCGCCTTGGCTGAAAGCACGCTCAGCGAAAGCAATGCACAGACATTCATTTTCTGAAAACAATTCATATTAGTTGATTTTTTGATGTTTATACTCTATGAGCCACCGTTCCCGACAATTCCGTTGTCGGGCAGTGTCTATTTCCTTTTCTCTTTCCCATTTACAAGGTAAACAAACGTCCCATACTTCAGCTTCACTTTGTTCTTCTTGATAGCCTTGCTGATGGCATTGCTTGTCTTCTGGTAGGCATTGGTCACGGCTTGCATTCCCCATTGCGAGAAACTGTTGTTCGCTCCACTCTGGTCGATGTTCATGTTGCTCTGCATAGCACCGCTCGCCACATCTTTCGTGGTCTCACGGAACTGGCTGCCGGGGACATACAGTCCCTCCAGTCCGTCCGTGTCATAAAGCGAAAGCGAAACCTTTATCAGCTCGTCATCCACAAGGATGGAGTTGATGCTACCCTTCACTCGCTGCGAACCGAAACCGCTCATGGTGGCATAGAGGTACGACCCTTTCTTCACCACGGTCTCACCAATCTCAATATCGTCCAACAGTCTCAGCCGCACCCTCGACCCGTCCGTAGCCTTCACGTCCTCGTCAATGATGGCCTTGATGAGCTTTGGCTCATGCTCGTTCTGCGTCAGGGTGTTGAAATAGTCCGAAGTCACCTTCACCTTCTTCACCACCTCCTGTGCCTTGTCCTCCTCGTCCAGTGCCTTCACCGCCTTGCTGTCCTCGGCAATCTGACCTTTCACCTCAATCTGCTCCTTGGGAGGCCCAGCCTGTGTGGTATCCTGGGCCACGGGGGCAACTGCCGCCTGTCCTCTCAGCCTCGCTTCGGCGAGTGCCTTGTTGAGTGCTTCGAGTGCTTCCGCTTCTCGCGCCTTGGCATCGGCCACTTCGGCTGCATCGTCCTTCTCTTCTGCCTGACGGACGAGTTCCGCAAGGTCTTCTTCTGTGTACTTGGATTCATACGCTTCTTTCTCTTCTTCGTTGTCACGCTCAATGTTATCAACAGCCGAATAGTCTGCTATGCGACCATACGACTTCGCCATGTTCTCATACTTGCCACCGATGCCGTCACCATTCTTAATCTGCGCTCCGGGCAGGTTGGGGTTCAGAAACTCGGTGGTCTGCAGGTTCTTGTCCTGCGTTTCCGCCACCTCCGTATTGAACATGTCAAAGACAAAATAGCCTGTGGCAATCAACGGGATGTACACGATGGCTGGCAGCATGTACTTCGGCTGACGGAAGTTTATCTTATCTGTTATTCTCATCGCTGTCTGATTTTGATGTTACTGACTTGTCTCGATTCTCCTCGTTGGTTCGATGCGTCACGGGAGGAGTGATGCAATGGGCTGCATTCATCATCTGCTTCATGCGCCCTTCCTGCCGCTCGATGGCACTTGCAGCCTCCGTCCGATGACCGTAATACCGCACCATCCTGTAGATGTTGATGCCGAAGCACGTGGCGACAAAGCCGAAGACGATGACGAGAAACAGCGTCTTGTGGGCATTGGCAAAGCC
This sequence comes from Bacteroides sp. An269, assembly GCF_002159755.1. NCBI lineage: Bacteria > Pseudomonadati > Bacteroidota > Bacteroidia > Bacteroidales > Bacteroidaceae > Bacteroides > Bacteroides sp. An269. Next base: position 51,388 of record NZ_NFJG01000007.1, on the reverse strand, counting down.
TTGCACCTTAGCCGCCGCACGGTCTATCCTCGCGGTCTTGGCAAACTTGCGCCCTGCCGCCACCTCCTTCTCATACCGCTTCTTGTACTTGGGGTCGTTCTTGTCGGGCATATCCTCGCCCACAAGCATCCGTCTGATTCCTTTTACACTCATACCGCTAGGATATTAGAAGTTTGACTTCGACTTCTGCTCAATATCCTTGTTGAGCAAGGTTCTCCAGTTCGTGATGAGCAGTCCATGAGGATTGTTCTCCGTCCTCGGCACGCGCTTCACCTGTCCCGCCGTCACCAATTCACGCATCAGAATATTGCTCCTTCGCTCTATCCTTTGCCTACCGTAGTAGGTGAACTCCATCTTCTCCTTGTTGAACTTGATGCTGTCGCAAAAGATGCTGAACACGGCACTCGTACCCATGATATTGTTGTAAAAGCCCTTTTCCTTCAGCGTATTGTACTGCGCCAAACCAGTTTCATCGACCAAATACATCGCCTTCTCCATCGAATAGCGGATGTACTTGTCATCGGGAGCAAGCGTAAAGAAGTAATGGTGGAACATCTCGATATGGCTCTTTGCCTCCACATCCAGCGTTTCCTCCATCGTGGTGCGGTTCACCAGTATGGGCACGTTGCCGTCCAATACATACACCTTTTGCTGCGCGTCCGTCACCATGCAGCGCGCCGTCCAGATGCTCGACACCGAGATGATGATGCAGCCCATGAGGAACGCAGAGCAGATGATGCCCACCAGCTTGATTTTGTTTTCTAAGTTCTTGATTACCATACGTTACTGCTTGTTTGAGGTCTGATTTCTCTTCATTCTCACATATTCACGGTGCAGGATGGTGTATATGTCCTTCTCAACTTCTTCCACCAGTTTGGCGTAATACTTGATGCAAGCCTCTACGTAGATGCCTTCGTATTTCAGTTGGATCCACACCCACCAGATGTCACGTTCACGTCTCCGTCGATTTCTGTAGATTTTGGCACGATGCAAGCGATAACTCAGGTAATCTACCATAGGCACTACATACTCGTCGTTATCCTCAAAGCCTTCTGCCATCTCCTCATACTGTGGGTCGATGTAGTTGTTTTCGGAATTGAAAAACTCTTCCTTTGCACGCTTGTTGGCAAACGCCATGAATTTCTCATCTTTGAGCCAACGCTCAATTTCATTTTTTGCTTTCATTTTTCTTGATGGTTACTTTTATTTGTTTCAATAGGAGGTGCGGTGACTCACCGCACACTCACATGTTATCTCATCACGGTCGCCATGGTTCCCGTAGCCGTCATCTTGGCTTGTTGTGCCACGCCCTCGCCGAAGTTTCGGGTTGAGAAGGCGGTGTCGCCCTCTGGTATCATCCATGCCGCAAGGTCGGGCACGAGGTTCAGGCATTTCAACGCCACGATGCTCGCTGCCATCAGATAGCCTGCCGAGAAGAACGAGTTTTGCAGATAGGCTGCCATCGTCTGCTCACTGGCGGTGATGGCCGTCAGGTTCTCTACCTGTATGCAGAGCACAATATCAAACAGCAACAGGACGTAGAAACCGACGAAGTAGAGCATGGCTCCGTAGAAATGAACTGTCAAATAACGGGTTAGCCACTTCGCCCACGCTCCTTCCCACTTGGGCAGCAACGAAAATGCCCATTGTATTGGACCGAATATAGTGAGCATTCCGAGCAATATCTGCTGACAGTATATCGTCGCCCACCAACCGATGCGGAACACGATCAGGGCTATCAGCATCACTATCTTGTCGATGCCCACCACGGCCCCTGCCGTCAGTGAGGTGAACCACAGTTTGCTGGCATCCTTCTCCATGTTGGTCACTTCGTCCACGCCCGTCTGCTCCATCGTCGCCTCTATCAGGTTGGGGTCTGATGTGCCCTTATGCGCCACGTCTGCCTGTGCCTGGAGGTCAGTGTACATCGAGTCCCTGACATATACCAACTGCTGCACCTCCTCAAACTTGTCGGAAATTTGGGTCGCCTCTGCCTCATAGAGGTCGTGGGTGTAACTGCCGATGCAATTGGGAATATAGGATAGAAAATCCAATACGCACCAGCTGCTGCCGCTGTTGGTCATGCCTGTGTCAGCAGGTGGGTACCACCAACAGAGGATGATGCTCACCACCAAGGGCTTGAACAGTTTCATCACGTCCAACGGTTCGTTCTTCACCATCATCTTGTAGGCCATGCTTGCCGCCACGATGATAGAGAACAGTGCCGCCAATGCCATACACATTTGGAGGATCCACCAGTAACCACCAATTACTCCAGATGGGTAAAACCATAGGAAAACATATCTAACATAATCTGCCAAATATCACTGATTTATAGTTGGTTATGAATAGAGGCCGTTTTTTGATTGGATAGTTATATTTGCCTAATTTGGGATATAAAAGCACGCTTTTTGTCCCGTTTTTGTCCCGCCGTGAATTATCTTTGTAACGCTTGCAAGTGACTGATAAACAATATAATAACAAATCCAAAAATCGGATAACACAGAAAAGAAAATGGGACGAAAGAAGAAAGAAATCAAAATTAAGGAGCCTGTCCGCATACGCGAGAAGAGGCTCAACGACGGCAATGTAAGCCTGTACCTCGACATGTACTACCGTGGCGCAAGGAAGAAAGAGGGCCTGAAACTCTACCTCGTGCCTGAAACGGATGCCGCCGCAAGGTTGCAGAACAGGAACACGCGCAAGCTGGCCGAGCAAATTAAGGCGCAACGCATCCTCGACATTCAGGAAAAGGGTCTTGTGAACTGGGAGGACGTAAAAAAGGCAAGGATGACGCTCAGCGCATGGGTGGCGAAGTACACTGCCGAGGAAAACGGCCTAAGTCCGGCCAGCATGAGATCGAAGCGGAACGCGCAGGCAAGGGTGGAACAATACCTATTATATATAGGCAAACCAAGCCTCACCCTAAAAGAGGTTGACAAGGATTTCTGCAAGGGCTTCATCGCCTTTCTGAAAACATGCACGTTCAACCAAGGCAAAAAGACATTGAGCAGTACCACTTGCCGAATATTCATGAATCGCCTTGCCGCCGCGTTAAACAAGGCCGTAAGCGAAGGACTAATAGACCGCAATCCATTCAAACTGTTGGAAACAAAGGAAAAGCCGCAGAAGTTGAACGCCATGCGTGAGTTCTTGACAATTGAGGAACTTCGCCAACTGATGGCCACGCCGTGCCGCTACGACATTGTGAAAAAGGCATTTCTGTTTTCCTGTTTCACCGGGTTACGGTACAGCGACATGATGACCTTGAAATGGAGCGAGATACACAAGGCGGCGGACGGAAAGACGCTCTACATCGAGCATCAGCAGGTGAAAACCAAGAACACGGTGACGATACCGCTCTCCAACGAAGCTTTGAAATGGATGCCCCGAAAGTCAAAGGACGAAGAAAGGGTATTTCACCAGTTACGCATCACTTCTACCACAGTGGAAGTGGTGTTGGGCGAATGGATGCAGATGGCCGGAATACAGAAGCACATCACCTACCATTGCAGCAGGCATACGGCGGCGACCATGTTGCTGACCCTCGGCGCAGACCTTTACACGGTGAGCAAGATACTCGGACACCGTAGCATCCGCATGACCGAAGTCTATGCCAAGATAGTGGATAAGAAGAAAATCGAGACGATGAACCTCGTAAACAATATGTTTGTATAACCGATTAAAAGAAGAATTTTATGAAAGTAGAAATCAAAGTGAGAATGTTGACAGCCGGAAACCGCAGCTTGTATCTGGAATACTACGAAACGGGCTTCCGCAAAAGAGAGAACCTGCATCTGTACCTTGTACCCGATGACGCTCCGAACGCAAGGATGCTCAACGGGCAGACCTACCGAAAGGCGCAAGAGATACGGGCGCAGCGCATCCTCACCCCTCCGTCTTTCGCGAAGAAGAAAAAGAGGGAAGAAAACGAAGCGGCCAAGTCCATGACCTGGCTCCAGTGGTGCAGTGATTATGTGCAATGTGCCATGCTGAACGGTAACTGTAAAAAGATGATACAACACAAGGATGTCGTGCGCAGACGGATTGAGACTTATTTGAAACGAGCCAAGAAAACGGATGTCCTGCTGAAAGACGTTGATAGGGATTTGGTAAGCGGACTGTTCGGATATATGCGCAATTACCGCAACAGAAAGCAGATAAAGGCAAATGGTGGCAAGTTGGCGGCTTACACCCTCGTGCTGTTTGAAGAAACGGTAAAGGCTATTTTCAACAAAGCCGTGCGTGACGGACTGATGGCTTTCAATCCCGTTCAGGAACTTACGAGGGAGGAACATTTCCATGCGCCGGACAAGCACCGTGAATACCTTACAGCGGACGAATTGAAACGCTTTCTTGCCGTAGAGCCGCAAACCTTTATGGAAGAAGTTGTGCAGAGGGCTTTTGGTTTTTCCTGCATGACGGGGCTTAGGCTCGGCGACATGCAACGGTTGCGGTGGAGCGACATTAAGGACGTAAACGGTGTACAAACGGTGTCGGTCATTCAGCACAAGACCAAACGGCCAGTTGCTGTGCCGCTTAATGCGCTGGCTCTGTCCTTGCTTCCGCCACGACCCGAAAACGGGGAGGATGGTATCATCTTTCCGTTGGTGAAGAAGCCCGACAACGTGGCGAAGTACGTGCGCCGCATCAAAAACAAGGCAGGGATAGAAAAGGACTTTACCTATCACAGCAGCCGCCATTCGGCGGCAACGTTGGCGATAACGGCAGGTGCGGAACTTTACTCGGTCAGCAAGATTTTGGGACATGGGAGCATCGCATCCACGCAGGTTTACGCAAAGGTGAATATGGAGAAAAAGGTAGAAGCTATGAGCCTTACCAATGGCGTGTTCTAAGTTGAATGATAGTCAAACTGGGGGTTGTTGAAATGACATCCTCCTGTATTTGAATTGTTGTTTAGGGGGTCGATGATTTATCGACCCCCTATAAAGTTCAAATTTGCAGTGGTAGAAACATTTTTTCAAAAAAACACAACTCGTTGGTTGTGCTTTCTCGGATAATTGTATTACCTTTGCATCCAGACAAGATAAGGTAATCTTTCAATGAATACAACGACAGATAAAATGCCTCGTATGGCTATGGAAGCCGTAAGGCAGGAAACTGATGTGAAACAGGATAAAAAGGATTGGGCGGAATACTCGCAGTTGATTGCCGCCGCCATGTCAAAACGGATGACGGAACTCGGCTTGACGCAACAGATGCTTGCCGAAAAGATGAACTGCACCCAGCAATACATATCCAAAGTGCTGAAAGGCAAAAAGAATATGTCGTTGGAAACCATTTGCAAGATAGAAAACGCATTGGGCATTGAGATTATCAGAAGTCTGAACGATAATGAGTAACGCATAAAAGGCAGAACAGGAATATGTCTATACAAAGTGAAGCGGCATTGGAAGCCGGACTTATCGCCACGCTCCAGCAAATGGATTATGAATATGTCCAGATTGCCGAGGAAGAGAATCTTCAAGCCAATTTCAAGCGGCAGTTGGAGATACATAACCATAAGCGATTGGCAGAGCATGGTCGTACCGAATTTACAGATGAGGAATTTGACAAGATACTCATCTACCTTGAGGGAGGCATCCGCTTTGAAAAGGCGAAGAAGCTCCGCGACCTTTATCCGCTTGACACGGCAGACGGCAAACGCATCTGGGTGGAGTTCCTTAACCGTCAACAGTGGTGCCAGAACGAATTTCAGGTTTCCAACCAAATCACGGTGGAAGGCCGAAAGAAATGCCGCTACGATGTGACCATTCTTATAAACGGCCTGCCTTTGGTACAGATTGAATTGAAACGCCGGGGTGTAGAGTTGAGAGTAGCATACGACCAAATCCAACGCTATCACAAAACTTCTTATCACGGTCTGTTTGATTACATTCAACTGTTCGTGATTTCCAACGGTGTCAATACACGCTATTTCGCCAACAATCCAAACGGAGGCTATAAGTTCACGTTCAACTGGACGGACGCAGCCAATGTGCCGTTCAATGAAATGGATAAGTTTGCTGCTGCATTCTTGGAGAAATGTACGCTCGGCAAAATCATAGGCAAATACATCGTGCTGCATGAGGGCGACAAATGCTTGATGGTGCTTCGTCCGTACCAGTTCTATGCTGTAGAGAAGATATTGGATAAGGTAAAGAACTCCAACGACAACGGCTATATATGGCATACAACAGGAGCCGGAAAGACATTGACTTCATTCAAGGCGGCACAGCTTGTTTCCGAACTGGATGATGTGGATAAGGTGATGTTCGTGGTTGACCGCCACGACCTCGACACCCAAACCCAATCGGAATATGAAGCCTTTGAGCCGGGTGCGGTGGACGGCACGGACAATACGGACGAGTTGGTGAAACGGTTGCACAGCAATTCCAAGATAATCATCACTACCATTCAGAAACTCAACGCCGCAGTCAGCAAGACGTGGTACAGCAACAAGATTGAAGCCATACGCCACTCCCGTATCGTGATGATATTCGATGAGTGCCACAGAAGCCACTTCGGAGAAAGTCACAAGCGCATCATGAAGTTCTTTGACAACGCCCAAGTGTTCGGCTTCACGGGTACGCCCATTTTCACGGAGAATGCCATTAACGGGCATACTACCAAAGAGATATTCGGCAACTGCCTGCACCAATACCTTATCAAGGATGCCATAGCCGATGAAAACGTGCTGGGCTTTCTTGTGGAGTATTATCACGGAAGCGAAGAAGTGGAAAAGGGCAATGCCAACCGCATGGAGGAGATAGCCAAATTCATCCTTAATAATTTCAATAAGTCAACCTTTGACGGTGAGTTTGATGCTCTGTTTGCCGTGCAATCCGTACCGATGCTTATCCGCTATTACAAGATATTCAAGTCGTTGAAGCCGAAAATCCGTATCGGCGCAGTATTTACATACGCTGCCAACAGCAGCCAGGACGATGAACAGACGGGAATGAATACGGGGCAGTATGTCAGCGAAAGCACAGGCGAGGCGGACGAACTGCAAGCCATCATGGATGACTACAATGAAATGTTCGGCACAGCGTTCACGACCGAGAATTTCCGCGCCTACTACGATGACATCAACCTACGCATGAAAAAGAAACGGGCGGATATGAAACCGCTTGACCTCTGCCTTGTCGTGGGTATGTTCCTTACGGGCTTTGACAGCAAAAAGCTCAATACGCTCTATGTGGATAAGAACTTGGAGTATCACGGATTACTGCAAGCATTCAGCCGTACTAATCGTGTGCTGAATGAGAAAAAGCGTTTCGGTAAAATTATATGCTTCCGTGATTTGAAAAGCAATGTTGATACGGCCATCAGGCTTTTCAGCAACTCCAACAATCCCGAAGAAATAGTACGTCCTCCGTTTGAGGAAGTAAAAAAGGAATACCAGCAGTTGGCAACTGACTTTTTGCAGAAATACCCGGAGCCAAGCAGCATAGACCTATTGCAGAGTGAAAAGGACAAGAAAGACTTTGTGCTGGCTTTCCGCGACATTATTCGTAAACATGCAGAAATTCAGATATACGAGGATTACAGCGATGATGCGGACGACCTCGGCATGACCGAACAGCAGTTCATGGACTTCCGAAGCAAGTACCTTGATATTCACGATACGTTTATCTTAGTTGACACTGTTTCACCCACCAAGCCGTGGAATGATGAAACGCCGGGTGATGAAAGGTTGGAGGATGTGGATTTCTGCCTTGAACTCCTGCACAGCGACATTATCAATGTAGCTTATATCCTTGAACTGATTGCCAACCTTGACCCGTATAGCAATGACTATGCAGAGCGGCGCAAGAACATCATTGACACGATGATAAAGGATGCCGAAATGCGTAACAAGGCGAAACTCATTGACGGCTTCATCCAAAAGAATGTGGATGATGATAAGGAGAACTTCATGATGCAGCGGCAAAAGGCGGACGGTACAAGTGAACTGGAAGAACGATTGAATAACTATATCACGACCGAGCGCGAAAAGGCCGTGAACTCTTTGGCACAGGACGAGGGACTTTCTTCTGATGTACTCGACCATTACTTGAAAGAATATGACTACCTGCAAAAAGAGCAGCCGGAAATCATACAAAAGGCTCTCAAAGAGAAGCACCTCGGACTGATTAAGACACGAAAGGCTTTGACAAGGATAATGGATAGGTTGCGCAGTATTATCAGAACTTTTAGTTGGGATTAAATTATGGACGAAAATGTTTTTCTTGTAAAGTGGTATGGCCCATTTACTACTTCAGAGGAAGAAAGATTATGGGAAAAAGAACAATCATTCAAGTGTTCTTTATATTTACTACATGGCAAATTAAAATACGCAAAGTCACGTGAAGTCTATTATTGCGGGGAATCCACACGGAACGTATATAAAAGACTTTGTGATAAAGGGCACCATATCGCCGAGATAAAAGAGCGTTTGAACTCAATTTATGTAGGTCGTATATCCAACATCAAACATCCTACAAGAAGCCAAATAATGTTAGTAGAAAAGACTATTACAGCATATTTGGCTGAAGAGCTTGGGGAGCAGAATCTACTTAATGCAACAAATTTCTATTATTCAAGCCAAAATGTATATGTAATTAACGAGTGGTGGAAAATAGATGGTGAATCCATGTGGGCACGTCAACCCATAAATGCACCATCCCATATTGTGCCAGATGTAATATGCTCTCATTGTACGGAGAACAAAGATATAGAGCTGTATGGTTGTAAGAAAATGAAACGGTTGTAACCAATAAAATCTCAACAATGAAGTTAGGCAAATTAGAACAAGTAACAGACCTCCGCTCTGTTTGGAAGCACGAAGCTAAGGATTTCACTCCTTGGCTGGCCAAAGAAGAAAATTTAGAGATTCTTAGTGAAGCGGTGGGCATAGATATAGTTGTCGAAGAACAGGAATCCAATGTAGGCGATTTTAGTGTTGACCTGTACGCTACAGAGGAAGGGACAGGGCGGCGAATTATCATAGAGAACCAACTGGAAGAAACTAATCACGACCATTTGGGTAAGATTATTACGTATGCTTCGGGTAAAGATGCGGAGGTGATTATTTGGATTGTCAAGAAAGCACGTGACGAGCATAAACAAGCCATAGAATGGCTGAATCAACATACAGATGACAAATTTGAGTTTTTCCTAATAGAGATTGAATTATGGAAAATCAACGATTCTGAACCAGCTCCTAAGTTCAATATCGTAGAACGCCCCAATAATTGGGCAAAGGCTATGAAAAAGACTGCTGGACTTTCGGAAACTGAAAGTCTGCAACTCGCTTTTTGGGAACAATTCAACAATGAAGCTCCCAAATATTCTGCTTTTATGAAGAATTTCAAATTACGAAAGCCGCAAGCTCAACATTGGTATGACCTTGGGATGGGGTCATCCGCATATCATCTTTGCATGACATTGAATACTAAAAATAACAGTCTATCTGCAGGATTGTATGTTCACGAAGACAAAGAAATTATTGCAAAATTCAAGGCTAATGAAGAACTTGTCACCAAGATTTTAGGTATATCAGACCAAAATGAAATCGAATGGCGTTTGAATGATAACAAAAAGTCAAGTCGTTTCTTAGTCCTTCATTCTATGGGAGATATGAATGACAAAGATAATTGGAATAGAGGCTGTGCATGGCTTTGTGACATGTGCATAAGAATAAAACAAGTAGTTAAAGAGATACTAAAATAGATATGAGCGAAGAATTACAACAGAAACTCCGTGACCAACTTTGGGAAGTGGCCAATAAGTTGCGCGGTAATATGTCGGCCAGTGATTTCATGTATTTCACTTTGGGCTTCATCTTCTACAAATACCTTTCGGAGAAGATAGAGGCATACGCCAACAATGCTTTGGTGGATGATGAAGTGTCATTCAAAGAATTGTGGACTATGGAGGGCGAGGATGCCGCCGAACTGCAAGAGGAACTGAAGAAGCAATGCTTGGAGGGTGTCGGCTACTTTATCGAACCGACTTACCTTTTTTCATCGGTAATAGACCGAATAAAGAAGAAAGAGAATATATTGCCCATTCTTGAACGCTCGTTGAAGCGCATCGAGGATAGCACATTGGGACATGACAGTGAGGAAGATTTTGGAGGTCTGTTCTCTGATATTGACCTCGCTTCACCGAAATTAGGCAAGACGGCTGATGACAAAAATACCCTCGTCAGCAATGTATTGTTGGCTTTGGACGATATAAAGTTTGGTGTGGAGGCATCGGAAGAAATAGACATTCTTGGCGATGCCTACGAGTATATGATTGGCCAGTTTGCCGCTGGAGCCGGAAAGAAAGCCGGGGAGTTCTACACGCCACAGGAAGTCAGTCAGATATTGGCAGAAATCGTATCTATTGGTCATGCGCGGCTTCGGAATGTGTACGACCCGACTTGCGGTAGCGGCTCGTTGCTTCTTCGTGCGGCAAAGGTGGGTCATGCCGTGGATATTTATGGACAGGAAAAGAACCCGACAACTTACAACCTTGCCCGAATGAATATGCTGTTGCATGGCATTAAGTTCAGCAATTTCAAGATAGAGAACGGTGATACGTTGGAATGGGATGCCTTTGGTGATAAGCAATTCGATGCGGTAGTGGCTAATCCTCCGTTCTCCGCAGAATGGAGTGCAGCCGATAAGTTCAACAACGATGACCGTTTCAGCAAGGCTGGACGACTTGCACCGAAGAAAACCGCCGATTACGCTTTCATCCTCCACATGATATACCACTTGAATGAGGGCGGCACAATGGCTTGCGTTGCACCTCATGGCGTTTTGTTCCGTGGTAATGCCGAGGGCGTAATCCGCCGTTTCCTTATCGAAAAGAAAAATTACATTGATGCCATCATCGGTTTGCCAGCCAACATTTTCTATGGTACAAGCATACCTACCTGCATCCTTGTGATGAAGAAATGCCGTAAGGAGGATGATAACATCTTGTTTATTGACGCAAGCAAGGAGTTTGAAAAGGTCAAGACCCAAAACAAGCTCCGTCCGCAACATATTCAAAAGATAGTCGAAACCTACCGCGACCGTAAGGAAATAGAAAAGTACAGTCACCTTGCCACGCTGCAAGAGATAGCCGATAATGACTATAACTTGAATATTCCTCGTTACGTTGACACCTTTGAGGAAGAAGAACCGATTGACATCAAAGCGGTAATGTCTGAAATCAAGGAACTGGAAGCCAAACGTGCTGAACTGGATAAGGAGATTGATGTGTATTTGAAAGAATTGGGAATTATATAATTAGATATAATCATTTGAAGTCGCAATCTGCGACTTCAAGATTTGTAAGCTATGGCTAAAGAAAGGGAAAAAATAGAGGGCAAAGCAAGTAAACCGGTCGCAAATTGCGACCAGTTACCTTTGGCTGCGGAACATCAGTTCTCCGGGCAGGAAGAGATTGCGCAACTTATTATGAATGTAAGAGGGATGCAAGTTATGGTTGACCGTGACTTAGCTATTCTTTATGGTGTTGAAACCAAACGTCTTAATGAGCAAGTTCGCCGTAATATTGAGCGGTTTCCTGAACGCTTCCGCTTTCAATTGACAAAAGAAGAAACGGATGAACTGGTCGCAAATTGCGACCGCCTCAATTCCTTAAAACATTCTTCGGTTATGCCTTATGTCTTTACAGAGCAAGGTATATCCATGCTTTCAACCGTTCTCCACAGTCAAACGGCTATAGCTGTAAGCATAAAGATTATGGATGCCTTTGTATCCATGCGCCGCTTCATCGCTACCAATGCCCAACTGTTTCAACGGCTTGAAACGATAGAATATCATCAGCTTGAAATGAAGCAGCATCAAGAAGTGACGGACAAACGCATTGATGAAGTGTTCAGACGGTTGGATGCGAATATTCCACCCATACAAGGTATTTTCTATGATGGGCAAGTGTTTGATGCATACCGTTTTGTGTCTGATCTGATGCGAAAAGCCAAGCGCTCAATCGTGTTGATTGACAACTATGTGGATGACACTGTACTTACGTTGCTTGATAAAAGGGGAAACGGGGTTACAGCAACTATCTACACACAGCGAATTAGTAACCAGTTCCAATTGGATGTTGACCGTCATAACGCACAATATTCGTCCATTGAAATAAAGCAATTCAACAAAGCACACGACCGTTTTTTGCTTATTGACGATGAAGTGTATCACATAGGAGCATCCATCAAAGATTTAGGTAAAAAATGGTTTGGTTTCACCTTGATGCGTGACATCACGGCAACAGAACTTATCAACAAAATTAAAGAGTAATAACTATGGCAGATAATAAAGAAAATAAAGTCCTTAATGTTCCGGCTTTACGATTCCCGGAGTTTACAGACGAATGGCACAAACAGTCGTTAGGTGAAATTGGAGAAACTATTATAGGCTTAACATATAAGCCGTCTGATGTTGTAGAGAGTAATGGTACAATAGTTCTTCGTTCTTCAAATATAAAAAACGGGGTAATTGATTACTCAGATTTAGTTCGTGTGAATAAGCCTATCAAAGAAAGAATCATAACCAAGGAGAACGACATTTTGATATGTGCAAGAAACGGGAGTCAACGTTTAATTGGAAAAAATGCCATAATAAAGAAAGAAGATGCCAACAATACATTTGGGGCATTTATGATGGTTTATCGTTCTAAAGATAATCCATTTATATTGCCATTACTTAGCACGAAAAGATATTTTTCACAAGTAGGAGAAAACCTTGGTGCAAGAATAAATCAGATAACCACATCAGATTTCAATGGATTTGACTTCTATTTTCCCAACAGCCATGCAGAGCGTGCCAAAATAGCGGAACTGTTCAGGCTCATAGACGAGCGTATAGCTACCCAAAACAAAATCATTGAGAAATATGAATCCTTAATTCAGGCAATTATTTATCAGAAAAAGACAGATGGAATACGCAAGGGGAATTGGCAGAAAACGGAATTAAGCAAAGTCCTACAAGAGAGAACTGAAAAGAATATAAATGGCTATACCGTTTGTTCCGTATCTGTAAGTCAAGGTATTATAAATCAGATAGAATATCTTGGACGCTCTTTTGCAGCCAAAGAAACATCACATTACAATGTCGTTAAATATGGTGACATAGTTTATACAAAAAGCCCAACAGGTGATTTTCCTTATGGGATAGTAAAACGCAGCTATATTAAAAACGCTGTTGCGGTATCACCTCTCTATGGTGTATATAAGCCGATTGATGATAACATCGGAGTTATTCTGCACTTCTATTTCATGCAGCCCAACAATGCGTTCAATTATTTGCATCCACTTATACAGAAAGGAGCGAAAAACACTATCAACATTACTAATACTCGTTTCTTGGAAAACTCCATTCCTCTTCCAAAAACAGAGGATGAAGCAGTCTATATTGCTAACGCCCTGACAAGGATTCAGACAAAGATTGATATAGAGAAAAGTTTGTTACGTTCGTATGAGAGAGAAAAACAATACCTACTTCGTCAGATGTTTATATAAACAACTGACGTAAGAGGAAACTTTTCTGTTCACAAAGTAATTTGGCTATACGCTTTTCAATAGAAAGCTTATCCGAATAGGCTTTGAGAGTTGTGTATATCTTGTTCTGTTTTTCTACCATTGGGAAAAGAAACATTTTGTTCATGAAATCGCTCTTTTGCAAATTGAAACGTGTACTGCCTTGTGCCAATGGGAAAACAGCCTTTCTAAATGATTTGGTTGAAATATAGTATGCTAAAAACGGAGGGAAAATCTTACTTTCGTCTATAATACGGACACCAAAGCAAAAACTATTCAGGTATAAAGGATAAGTATCACCCAAGTACACAGCACCCATTCCGACTTCATTTGGCGTTTCAGACGACAAGGTGAAAAGAATGTCGCCATAACGGACAACTGATTGTTGTTCTGTTTCATTGATTTTGACTAAACCGACATCAGTTGTATCAATGATTTGATTCTGATAGACATTCATATATGTTATGTACTGGCATCCCTCACCAAAATCTTCTGCACTTTTACCAGATAAACCTGAATATGGCTCTCCAAAATCGTTAAAAGATAATTCGACTTTATGTTGTTCTGCTTCTATTAAGGTATCGCATATTGCCTGAATTAAGGATTTGTATTCGTAAATTAAAGGGATTACAATTTTACTGACAACCAAAGGAAAGCCTAATGCGACTATCGCTCAATGTTTAGAGTGCCACAGTTCAACGCTTCAAGAAAGTGAAGTTTCACACAGTGGATTGTATAAAGTGTTTGGCGCAAACGGCTTGATCGGATATACTGATATGCCGCAAATGAAAGGTGATGCGATACTGATAATCAAAGACGGTTCTGGTGTAGGAACAGCATCCTACGTACAAGGTGAATTTTCAGTAATTGGCACGCTCAATTATCTTACAGCCATAAATAACTATGATTTACGGTATCTATACTTCGTTCTGTCTGTGTTTAATTTTCAGTCGTACAAAACAGGAATGGCAATACCACATATCTACTTCAAGGATTATGGTAATGCGAAAATATATTGTCCTCCACTTTCCGAACAAAAGCGTACTGCTAATGTACTTGGAAAATTGGAGAGCAAACTCTGTTTGGAGCAAAATATTCTTGCATCATTCAATCTACAAAAGCGGTATCTATTGGGGCGGATGTTTATATAAACAGTTGCTTCAATAAATATTGTTTCAAATCGAATAGCTTTTCCAATATGGTTTCTTCTATAGAAAGTTTCGCTGAATATTCCAGTATGGTTGAAACGATTTTGTCTTGTTCTTCTATATTAGGGAGTTCAATGGCAACATTCGCAATCTCATTATAATGTAAATGAATTATGGTTGTTCCTTTTGCATACTTAGCCAACCGTTTATTGGCAATGTAATTGAAGTAGTAGCTAAGGTAAATAGGATTATATGCTTCTGAGACTTTGATACCAAACATATCTCCACCTAAAATTATACCCTTTTGCATTAAAGCTGACGGAGCAATCAGTGAGACTGCATCTACGGTAGTTGATGCAGGAAATAACAAGTCTCGCCCATGACTTAGTGTAGATGATACTATTTCAAGACTTGTTCTGCTCTTTACTTTATCAATGACACAACCATATAATGTAAAAAGTTCACCATAGAAGACGCATAGATTACCGTCATTCGTGAGCTGTTCCTTAGACATTACCATTGTTGAATATGCCTCTCCTAATTCTCGAATTTTGACTTTTATTGTATGGGCTGTTGTTGAGTAATGAGAAACTATAATCCCTTTAATTAAGGATTGCAGTTTCTCAATGATTTTGTTTTGGGTAATAATACGTTCATCGATAAGAGATAAGATTTTGGCAATTTTTGCCTGTTCTATTTTTGATGGTACGTTTATATTTAGCCGTAATAATTTGTTTACGGCTAAACCGGGTTGTGCAGATTGGTCTGAATACTGTCCCAATTTCATCTTTTGAAAAAGATATTGTAAAAATGTCGTTTCATTTTCCTTTGATGCACAAACAGCAATGGCATGTTCTGTTACATACGTTTTTCCTGTAACTTTTCTGATATTTCCACATAAAGCACCTTGTCGTCCAATAAGTATATAATCTCCATCATGATTATAACTTTCTGTAAACCCACGTAGGCCATTCCCTCCGTAAACAGGATAAAGTCCTTGACCAGTTATCATTTCTGCTTTAATGTTTTTACCACTCTGGAATTCCGAGCAAGCTTCTTTAATAGTTATGCTTCCCCACTCATCTGTAAACTCCGGGAATCTCAGATCCGGAACATCGCACACTATATTTCTCTAATTATAAGAACCAATTATTTAGAAATCATGATTCATAAAACAGTTAGAGAAATTGCGGCGGCTTGGAAAGAATACAAGCGCCCTTATGTGAAGCAGTCCACGATGGCGGCTTATGTGTTAATCTTGGAGAACCACGTTCTTCCTTATTTCGGAGATGGTGATTCGCTTCACGAACAGGAGGTGCAGGCTTTCGTCTTGCAAAAGTTGGAACGTGGTTTGAGCGTTAAAACAGTCAAGGACATTCTGATAGTCCTTAAAATGGTAATGAAATTTGGGGTCAAAAATGAGTGGATGACCTATTATGAATGGGATATAAAGTACCCCACGACCTCCACCAACAAGGAACTGGAAGTGCTGTCTGTTGCCAATCACCGAAAGATTCTGAACTACATCCAAAGTCACTTCACTTTTACCGGGCTTGGCATCTATATCAGTCTTAGTACCGGGCTGCGCATCGGAGAAATTTGCGCATTGAAGTGGAGCGACATCAATGTAACGGACGGCACAATAACAGTAAGTCGCACCATTGAGCGCATCTATATCATTGAGGGAGAGAAAAAGCATACAGAACTTATCATCAACACGCCTAAAACCAAAAACTCCTGCCGCGAAATTCCTATGAGCAAGGAATTGTTGGCTATGATTAAACCGTTGAAAAAGGTAGTCAATGAAGATTTCTATGTGCTTACCAACGATGAACGTCCAACAGAGCCACGCACATATCGCAACTATTACAATGGTTTGATGGTGAAGCTCGACATCCCCAAACTGAAATATCACGGCTTACGTCATAGCTTTGCCACCCGTTGCATTGAAGCCGGATGCGACTATAAAACTGTCAGCGTATTGTTGGGCCACTCCAACATTTCAACCACGCTCAACCTTTATGTCCATCCCAACATGGAACAGAAGAAGCGGTGCATTACCAAAATGTTCAAATCACTGGGCAAGTAGAAGTTGTATTTCATCTTCTGAATACAGCCCATAAGATTACGGCAAGATAACTGACAGTCAAAACTATCACCACGAATATGAGCCACGGTGTAGAAAGCCAAATGCCTTCATTGCTTTGGAGGTGTTTGGCCATTTTGATGCTGTGCTTCTCCAACAGCTCTTCTTCGGCCTTGATGTGTTTGGCTGTGCATTGATGTACTTTCGCCAGTTCATCGGTGCCGATTTTGGCATGGATGACGGTGTGCTGTTCCGCCTTGACAATGGCACGGTTGATGCCGTCCACGATATTGTCCGCACTGTCCTTTGCCGCAACCAAGGCATTGAAGGCAGTTCGTTCACGTTGGGCGGTATGCTTCAAGCTGCCGTGTATGTCATACAACTCTTCCTTGAGCGCATTGATTTCTTTCAGCAGATTGCGAAATTCGATTAGTTGGCAGTTGATTTCCTGAAGCAGTCCTTCAAGTTCCTGCCTGTCCTGTTCCAACTCATCTTCGGGTGTATAATTGGCAAGCCTCTCACGGAGAGCCGCCGTATCGGGTTGTTTCATTGCATTACTGTTTTTTAGGTTTGTCATTTGCGTTTTATTCCGCCTTTGGGATGTCTGCCGATTCTGTTTGAAGCGGCTTGTGCACATCTTCGGGCAAACTCAATCTCATCCTCTTTCGGGTCGCGTCCCCATTTGAGGTCTGACTGAGAGCCGCCACCACCTCCACCTGATGTCACCTCATAGGGGGATGCTATAAGGGTGAAGTAAGCCATAGCCAAGTTCTGCAAATCCTGCCAGTTGGCCAGTTCCCGGTAGTCGAACTCATCATTGAAGAAGTCAAGCACCTTGTCAGGGAGATAACGCTTGTAGGCCTTGCCGTCATAATCAAACTCCGTAGGTTGGCTGTTCGGCTTATAGGTCGTGTAGCCCTCGAATATAGGATTACTTTGCCGTATAACAGGCTGTGGCTTTTGTTGCGTACCATTGGGAACGGACGGCGTCGGTAAAACAGGCTGTTTGGTAGCAGTGCGGACTTGTTGCGCCTTGTCTTGATGCAGTTTCTCCCATGTCTGCTTGATATGTGATGCGGTCAGATTGCGCCCCTTACCAAGTTCCGATGCCTTGAATTTCGTGTTACCTTTAAGAAGCACATAACCACGAATGACATCTTTCTTATCCTTACGCAGATATAGCTCGTAACCTTTGGCGGCAAGCCGTTCCTTGTAACCGTCCCATGACCATCTGTCAAGCTCGCGCAAGGCTTCCATACAGTCGGTACTTACTTGGGGTATGTTCGTTTCATGTATGTGCATGGCTGTAGTCCATCTCCTTTGCCTTGCAATCATTTCCGCCGCCCGTTGTGCGCGCAGGTGTATGGCATGGTCATTGTTGATGTTCCCGTCCTCGTCCACGCGGCTGATGATGGCATGAAGGTGCGGTATGCCACTCTTAGATTCCTCATGCAGCCACACGGATGATTTGCTGCCTGATATGTTCGTCCTGCTGGAAACTACCTTGCCGTACTTGTCGCGGATTTCCTGAATGTCGAAAGCGGCGGCGAAATCCTGCCACAGTTGCTGCCAATCCTCCAAAGTGAAGTCCTTGGTATGCTCCATCGCCGGGCTTATCTCCATGCGGATGACATTGTTCCTGATATTCGGGTGGTTCATCGCGGCGAACTTCATTTCCGTAAAAATGCCTGTCGCGTCCATGCCTTGCGACATGAAGTTGTCACAGATACGGGTAATCCTTTCGGGGTGTTTCTTGTTTCTCGATTCACCCGACACATACAGCATCGCCCTTATACCGTGGGCTACGGCCTTTGCCTTGGCTATCATGCTCCGTCCTCCTTCGCTTCTTCATTTGTTGTCCCTGCCGGATAACTGTTGGCCGTCTGTGCGGACTGCAAGAAGTCGGTGACACGGTTCGTGACATATGCCACTTTCTCGTACCAGTCAAGCATGGTCGGCTGGTGCCGGAAAAGTTTTACCTTCTCATTGTCGCTCAAACCATGCAGGGCGTTGGCGAAGTTCACCATGTCCGTCCTGCAAGCCGCAAGCTGGCGCAAACCATCCAATTCCGCATCGGAAAGCCTCAATCTTGGCTTATAGCCGAGTGCCCTTGCACGGATGAAGTCGCTGCGGGTCATGCCGCATTGGTTGGCGGTGCTTTTGATTTGTGTAAGCTCCTGTTCCGTGACTTTGGTGACCACCACCTTGTCACGCCTTACAACAGGCTTTTCCTGTTCGGATTGCTGCTTGGAAGTATCTTCTTCATATGCCATAAACAAAAGTTCTTAAAATGGAATAATACGGTATCTACAAAAGGGATGGTGCGAGCCTGCGAGCGGCAAGGACAACGGGCTGCCAGACCGTTGCGAGAGTGTCGTGGTAATACCGTCCGAAGGCGGTAATACCTCGGCATATCTCGCAACTCAACGCTGACGCTCCACGCCATTCATCCCTTACGTTAGCCATCGGAAAGCCTTATGTGTGCCGGATGATTTGCCGGATTGGAGAACAACGGGAAAGCGGGAAATCAGCCAGTCTGCCCGTTTGCCACCATTCAGAGCGGTTCTATTCTTTCCCTTTGTTTGTGGATGAACGGATTAGAAACTACGCTGCCATCCTTTGTCATCCATTGCAGGAGGCATGGAAAAGTCATCACGGACGCAACCCTTGAACGGGAGGTGTCTATGAGTTCCAGTCTTGCCAGTTCGTCCAACAGGCGGCGGATGCGCTTCCTGCCCATATTCCATTGTGTTGAAAGCAGTTCCTCGGAATACTGCGCCTGACCGACTGAAAGCATAAGCGGTCTGTGGAAACCTTTGGCCGTACCGTCCGCAAGAGCCATCCTTGCCAAGAGGTCGCCAAACAATGTGAAGTTGCCGATTTCCCTGCCGTCATCATCCGTTGTTGTCCCGTGCAACCATTGCAATGCTCCTGCGGAGAATATGAACGCAAATGTTTCAATCCCTGTCGGGCGCAAGAAACCGTATTTTTCCTTGTCCATAAAATTTTGTTGTTATAAGTGTGATATAAATGTGATGCTTTTGCTGTAAGAGTGGAATGAAGCCGTACAAGTGTATGTACGGAATTGCCTGTTTAGTATTTCGTTGTACCCTGTACGGCTTCATCCTTTTGTGTAATGCCTAAGTGGAAAATTGTATTGCCGACAAGCAGCATCCGTCCAAAAAAGTGTTCCAATCCGAAATAAGGGAAGAAAAGGAACGGGATGCAGCCATAGACTTGTCTGATTTTACATTGGCACTTGGATTTTCCAATCTACATACAATTACTTTCCTGCGCCGCTGGTGCCAGTATTATTAGGGAACGGTTGCCCCGATGCAGGACGCTTGTCAAGTGAGGAAACGGCTCGGCTGATGTCGGTCGCGTCCACGGCGATGGAAAGCAATGACCTATTCACCGTGACTAATTGCCGCTTGTCGCAAAACTCCGACACACGTTCCAACAGTTGAAACGCACGGTTGAGCCGATGTTCCTGCGCATTGTCCGCAGTCATACGCTCGTTGTCCTTTCCGCTGTTGAGCGCAAGGCGGTCATCCGATGAAATGTTTGTTGCCGTGGCCTTGCCGTCAGCGATGGCGATGCTCACGCGCAATGCGTCCGCCTCGTAAACGCTCAGGCTTTCCAAAAACGAGCGGATGGCCAACACATCCTTTCCGCTGGTTTCACGTTTTCTACTCTCGTACTTCTTCCCTGTGGAAACGATCGAAGCTGCTCCGGCCTGTTCCAAATTTCTGTTCTCTTCCATTTTACTTTAATTTTAGTGTGAATGATAATGGTTTACTGCCTTTCGTTCATTTCCTGAATCTTGGCGGCTGCTTCCTCCTTGATTTCGTCAACGGACTTCGACTTTGCGCCACGCACCCAATCAAGCAAGGCTTTCTTCTCAAAGAAGATGAGTTTTCCCGAAGGCTTGAAATAGGGCAAGTGGTTCTCATGTGTCATCTTGTAAAGAGTGCTTTTGGCTATGCCGAGAAAGGTTGCCGCTTCCTCCAGATTCAATACATCCTTGGCCGCATAGCAAAGGTTCTCCAATCGGTTCACCCGTTCTTGGAGTTCAATAATCCTGCGTTCCTGTTCGAGGTTCATTTTCGAGTTTCTGTTTTCCGTCATAATCGTTCTATTTTATTGTCTTGTTAATCAATTTCGGTCGCAAATGTATATGGTTTGATTTGTAATTCGGATAAATTAGAATGGGATAATTGCCTGAATTATAATCATTTAATTCTTTGAAAATCAGCGATTTTATGGCATTGTACAAAGTCTGCATTGTCGCATTGTCCGGCGATTGTCCCATGTCGCATTTTTGAATAACACGTTGATTTAACATCTATTTGGAAGCACTAAAACCGGCAAACGGCTTGGACACTTCCGATGTGCATTGTACAGCGGTGAAGTTGCCATAGTGTACAAAAGCTGCAAAACAGATTTTAACAGGGCTTTTACACCCAATCGCAGAAATGGAGTACCGATATTTGATGTATCTTCTTGAAAATGCCCAATTCCTCGGAAAGTATTGTTTGACAGCATATTTGTAGTAATTTTATGGGGTTATGCTTGGTATTCACGGGACAAAATCGTACCTTTGCGTCGTGAAAAGGTATCTACGGTAAGGGATGTCCGACAAAGAGCGTTCTTGATTTTATTTTCCAGTGGTTTTGTCCCGTTTTTGTCCCGTCAGGGATTTGTATCACGATACAAAGTTTTACAATGTCGCTGAATGTCAATGTTTTGCGAATGGTAAAAGTGAGAAAAATGCGCTAACCACCAGAACGGCCCTTGTGAGCCTGTGAAGGTGGCATCGGTCAGGAACTCGTTGGTCTGGAATATCACATCGTCAATCTCCTCTTCGAGGATGTTGATGCCGAAATCGCTGAGTATGTTGTCTGCCATCAGTGCCTGGTTCTATTGTTGATAATCTCTTTGATAAACTCTATGCCTTTCGGTGTCCATGACAGATAGAAGTGGTAGAAGCAGCGCATCCTGCCTGTGACATATACCGCAATGCCCTTGTCCTGAAGGTCTTCACGCAGTTTCCACATTCCATATTCCTTGGTGATGATGCCTTCCTCTTTGAGGGTCTTCACAATCTTGCCGTAGTAACTTCCGACATATTTGTGAAGCTTTGACATTGAAACTACCTCTAAATCAGATGGCATATAATGCTCATCAACGATGGGTGTCCTGCCGATAACGCTGATTCGCTTCGGCATCCTTGACATCTCCAACTGCCACTTGCCGTTTTTCCTCTTGGCGGCATAGAGACGTAACTGTATTTTTGATATTGATTCCATAGCTATTTCTTTATTTTATGTTCTTTCGATAACAGGAATGACTCCCACGCTCTTCAGTTTCTCATAGAGGAAGCGGCGACCTTTCTGTGTCCATTTGGTGTTCATGCGCACATCCTCCGTACCGTCCTTGTGTTTAATGAGGTAGGTCTCGCTGGTCACATAACCGCAGTCCTTGTAGTCGGCATACAGAATCCACTGCTTGCCACGCTGATACTGGATGTTCATCTCCTTCAGACGTCGGTTGAAGCGGATGGACGACTCGCCATAGTCCTGTGCTATCTGTGTGACCAGGACACTGCTCTTCGTGGCAAGGATGATGTCAAGGTAACTCACCTTGTCCTTCATCTCCGTCACCTCCTGTTGCAGGTCATCCACCTTGGATCCCAACTCAACGATGCGTGTCCTTTGGTGTTCACACTCCTGTTCGACAAGCAGACGCTTTTGTCGTTCTTCCTTCAGATTGACTGCTAACCGTATCAGGAAGTCTGGCTCTGCCAATGCCTTCTCGATGGTCTGCTGTGTCATATAGGCACCATGCTTGCGGATAGAGGGGAGCACCTCCGATGTCACCCACTTGCGGAAACGTTTGGCTTCGGGTTTGCGACTGTCAAGGATGACATCATACAGTCCGTCTTCATTGATAAAGTTTGTAACCTGTTCTCTTCCAAGACTATCCGAGATGGGGTACTTTGAAAGTACATCATCCGAAAGTCGTTGTACCAACTTGCTGGTTTTTAGTCCAAGAACTCTTGCCACATCAGCCAAACAGAACAAGGGTTGCTCTGGTGTTCCTGTGGTTCGGACTGCTCCAAATTCCTCGTTGTTGAAAATCTGAATATCGTTCATATCTCTATGCTGTTTTGTGATTATTTCTTCTCTTCCCTTATTTCTATCTGTTCACACTTTCTTCACCCTCACCGCTGTTGGCATCATCGCCGTCAGTGCCTGTCGAGCTCCTCACGCCCTTCATGTTTTCCTGCCAACGGCTCTTGGCATCGCTGATGATGCTGCCTTTATGTACTACACGGTCGTTGGTGGCTGCCAAGAGGGCGGTAGTCTGGCTTTGGGTGTTGAGCTGCACAAGGTATTTCAGTAGTGTCTCGTTCTGTGTCGTCAGGTCGGCATAGATGCTAAGATACTGCCGCTTTCTCTGTGCATTGGGCATATAGGCATCCTTGGTGGCTTTCACGGCACACTGGTACATATTGTACAGTTCCTCCCACCGACGCTTGTCGTTGATGGTGCCTCCTGTAGGGATGATATGGTCTATGTTCGCCTTCATCTTGTCCAACTGACCGTTGATCTTGCTGCTTTCGGCAAGCCAGGCGAGGTCTATCTGTCGGTCGGCTACGTTCAAGGCTTCCACCTCAGCACGCTTGGTGAGGGCAGAGTCTATCTTCTCCGCATCATCTACTTGGTTGTAGAGGTTGATGCCGGCAAGAGTGCGGAAACCTAACTTGTTCTTCTCTGCCGCTGTCTTCTTATAGTTGTTATGTAACAGCCAATAATAGAACTCAGGGGTGAGAGAACCGCCACCTGTCTCCATCACCGTTATCTGGTTCTGCTTGGAGGAGTCGTGGTTGTAGGTCACGCTCTGGGCTGTGGCTTTGATGGTGGTTGCTACCGCCATGATGAGTATCATTGTCTTCTTCATGTCCGTTCTTCTTTTGTTTACAATCCGTCAATAGTCAAGTTTTCCTGCCACTTTCCATCGGCTGAAGGCATCTTCCAGTATCTCTTCCTTCGTCCTCGTCCGATACACCTTCTCCTTCCAATAGCCCATGCGCAGCTGCACATACCGCCATGTCTGGAAGTAGGCTTGGTTCAGATGTTTTTCTATCAGGTCCAACGAATTGTTGATATTGTCCAACACCATCAGCAGGTCGGAAGTTGAACAGGCTGCCGCTCCTGTGGCATACAACACGAGGTCGTTGACGCTATGGTAGAGTTGGCTTCCTTCGTTGTATATGTTGTCGATGGCTTTCTTGTTGATGCTGATGAGCATCGTGTCAGCCAGTTCGATGTGTTTCCGCTTGATGACCTTATCATTGAAGTCCTCCAACAGGTTCTTGTAGTCACTGATGCGGTCGCTCACCGTCTGGTAGGTGCTCTTCACGTTCAGCACCGTGCGCAACGACTGGTACATCACATCGATGATGTCGAAGGCCCGGGTGTATTTGTCCAAATCCACATTCAGTTCCTTGTATTTGCCCACCTCTTCACTGCTGTATTCATGCAGCAGTTGATTGCTGTACTCCAAAGTGCTGCGTGCCAGCAAGAGGCTGCGCTGCTTCTTGTGGTCGTTGATGTATGCTTCCACCGATACCGCATCGAATCCCCATTGCGCCAAGGCTGTATTGGGGAAGAGGGTAATCAGCAGGAGAGCTATGATGATGGTATGTCTCATTCTCCGTTCCTCCCTCAGTTTTCGTTCTCGTTATCTTCACCATTCCCTCTGTTAGGGTCTGCATTCTCTCTCCATCGCTCGTAGCACTCTTCAATGAGTGTCCTTCTGCGACCTTGGTCTGCGTCGATTGAAGGAAGAATGTCCTTCAGCACGTCAATGATGCTGCGCTTGTAGTGCATCATTTTTTCTAATGATACCAAGTCGGCGTAAATCTTGGTGATACGGCTATCTACTTCACGGGCTATCTCCAGACGGTCGCTCGACCAGAGCAGGTGTATTACATCGTCATTGTCGGCGGTCTGGGTTGCCTCGCTCTTGGCATATTCTGTGGTGATGCTGCACGACGGGAACTCCTGGGCTATCTCCGAGATACGGCTGTTCACCTGCCTCGTCTTCTCCTCGTCAGAGGCATTCGGGTCAAGGGTCAGCACATCCACCACCTGTGTGTCGGTGTATTCCGAGGTCAGCTCCCACGATATTTGCAGTATCGCACGGTGTATCTTGATGCCAAGGAAGTACTTGGGCTTCCTTGCAATGGACAGTGTCGCCTTGAAGGTGATAATGCCGTTGATGTTGGGCATGGTGGCAGTTCGGACGTAGGTGTAGCCGTTCCACGAACCGGCACCTTGCCACGTGAGATTGTAGGCTGACTTCACATCCTGCATGATGGCAGGGATGCGGTAGTAGTCATCGGTGGAGGTGGCATTGTCGTTAGCCGCCTCGCTCTTGGCATTCTGTATGTCTGCCAACTGCTGCTGCCATGTCGCCAATTCCTTCTTCAGGTTGTCTATCTTCGTCTTGTTGACATTATGTTGCTGCCGCAAGGCAGGGGCTTCCTCCACAGAGGCATTGGCTATCTGCGTGAGCAGGTTCCTGTTCTCTGTCTCCAACTGGCTTATCTGCGCCTCCAACAGGGCTATCTTGCTATTCGCCTCACGTTCCTTCTCGTCCAGTTCCGATAGGTCGAGATTATTTTCTGATACGCTTGTCCTCATGGCGCATTCCTTGCTGTGGGCATTGAGCGAACCGCCGCACTCACGGCACTTGTACTGCGTGCTGCCCTGTCCGAGGGTGACACCGTCCGAACAGGTGACGCTGATGGTCACGCTCTCCACGCCCTTCAGTTTGGCGGCATCGGTGGCTTGATAGTAACGGCGTGCGTCACTGCCGATGTAATAGACATAGCCCTCCTCGTTGTCGTTATACTCCGAGAGACGTGCCTGCAACTGACGCTTGAAGGTATTCAAGTCCATGCTGTAGGAGTCGAAGACATCCTCATACACCTCTTCCACGTTGTTCCAGCTCTTGGTAACGTGTATCTCGTAGGCGTAGGCCTTCTTGGTCTGCTTGCCGCCACGGCTGATGATGTACGACGACATCCAATAGTTCATCGTATAGGTGAAGCCGTCGCTCTGGGCGTTGAGCTGCTGCACACGGCTGCGGCTCCATCCGGCATGGTTCTCCGAGTTGGCCAGTATCTGCTCTCGCTGCGTGCTGTTAGGGTAGAAGTTGGGGTCGGAGGTGTTGATACGATACCAATGGTCACCGTTCAGAATACTGTTGTCATCGGTCGGCGGATAGTAGTCACAGAGGCTTACGCTGCCTTGGTCTCGTCGGGCAATGTACCAACGCTGTGTATAGTAGTTGCCCTGCGTCTCGCTCAGATAGTCTGTCATCCACGAGGTGATGTTGTAGTTGGAGAGGTCGAAGAGGGCTGCCACGTTGTCCTCGCCACCCACCAGACTAAGGAGTGTGCTGCCGATGCCGTTCTCTGCCTGTTCATAGAGGTCATGGTAGTTGTCATAGATGTCGATGATTTTACTCACCTTGCCATTGAAAAGGTCGTTGAAGGCACTCTGCTGCAAGAGTGCGCCTGATGCCCCGTTGATACCTGCCGTCGCCAACGATGCTCCCATATTGTAAAGCGTCTCGATGTCGGCGGTGAGGTTCTCCACGGTGAAGTTGCCGGGCACACTGGCGATGTCATCCAACAGCTGCTGCCAATCTACATTGCCTATCTCCGAGAGTTTGAGGATGGCGGCTATCTCTTGGTTGATTTCCAAGAACTGAATGTCGGCAAAGGTCAAGCTACTGTTGGTCACGACACTCTCAAACTGCATACACAGCGACTTTGTGTCGGCACATATCTTCATCAGGTAACTGCCCCAGTAGAGGGCGGTCTGCGGACTTTTCAGCATCATTCCTGCCACCGTCCATATCTTGGGCATAATCTTGTTCGCCACCATATTGTGGATGCGGCGGTAATAGTAGTTCTCCGTGCTACTGCTCCAAATGCCGAGGTCGGTGAATGCCTTGCGCTCCAAGAACTTGGCAGCGAAGATGCCGGCAGTGGCAACCTCTGCGGCATTGTAGTGCTTCAAGATTTCGCCCACCTGCTCGTTATAATAGCTCTCTGCCATAGCTCCAGCACCGAATGCGGCAGCCATGGCGGCAACGATCTGCTTGTCGTAGTTCACGCTGTAATACTGCGCATGAACCCTTCCCACGACAAGTGTAAGACACATATATATTATAATAAGGTATAAACGTCTCATTGCTTCACTACTTTACGTTTTTACTACTTTCAGTTTCTACTATTCCACTACTTTACTACTTGTAGTATTTACTATTGGTAGTATTCACTACTAATCGTATTTACTACTAATCGTAAATACTACCCAGCCACCGTTCCCGAAAGTTTTGCTTTCGGGCATCTGGGCTTTACGTCTATTCCGGGATTTCCGTTTCCATCAATCAGCCCCCGTGCTCGCCGTGTCAGCGGCGAGTGGCTCCATCGTCCGTCAAATTGAGCACATGCCCCGCCTCATTGACCTTCTGCGCAAATGCCAACGACTTCCCGATGCCACTGGCATCCCAATCTCTGCAATACCGCTCGATAGCCTCCTGATGTCTGCACTTCAGTTCATGCTTATAGAGTTTCAATGCCTCCTTCTCAGCTCGCTCGGTGGTGTAGGTCATATAGCACTCGTGCGGCTCCTCCACACCATACACTCCGCTCGTCGATCCACGTCGGATAAACACCTCACGGAAGAAACTTCTTCCCTCCTTGTTATCCAAGCGGTTGACAGTGAATATCTTCTTGCAATCCACATCCGTCAATCCTAATATCGCCTTGATCTCGTCGAATCGCTCACGAAATTTGCTTTGGTCGAGCAGCATCACCACGTCGGAGTTGTTGATGATGGCTTCCTTCACGATGGGACTGCCGATGATGTCCTGTATCTCCTGTGTCACTACGCCCACGCTCGCCCAGAACTTTCGGGCTGTCTTGTATAGGTACTTGATGTACTCGGCCATCAGCGGCGAGGCGATGGCTTTCCATGCCTCCTCGATGACAAGGCACTTGCGGTTCTTCTTCAGGCGCATCTTCTGCAGGAACACGTCCATGATGATGAGCGTCACGATGGGGAAGAGCTGCTTGTTCTCCTTGATGGCATCCACCTCGAAGACGATGAAGGTCTCGTCGAACAAGGTGCTATCCACGTTCTCGTTGAGAATCTTGTCGTACTTGCCGCCACGGTAGAAGTTTTGGAGCATATAGGCGAAGTTGTCGCAGTCGATGGTGGTGATGTTGTTCTCGATGCAGATCTGGTCGAGACGCTCACAGGCGAACTCATAGAATGAGTCGAAGGAGAGGGTCTTCACGCTCAATGCCATGCGCCGTTCCTCCAGTCCCTTGATGAGTTTCTCCACCTTGTCGTGTATCTGCGTCAGCTCCGTGCCGCGCCGCTTCTCCATGGTGGAGAGGTTTTTTCTCAGTGTCTCCTTCTGTGAGGAAGGATAGGGCTGCACACCGTTGAAATAGAAATCGTAATACTCCGTCACCAACTGCTCCACGACACGGAACTCCAGTTCGGGTATCTGCGTCTCCGAGCCTTTCCATATCAGCAGTATCAGGTTCTTCAGGAAGTCTATCTTCTCAATGTTCAGCTCCCGCTTGCTGATGTTGAAGGGGTTCATGGTGATGGGCTTGTCCTCCGTATAGGCGATGTACTTGCCGCCCACATACTCGCAGAGTCCCTCATACGAGTTACCCGTATCGACCATGACGATGTCGGTGTTCTGCTCCCACAACTGACGCACCACGCTGTTCATGTGGAACGACTTGCCGCTGCCCGAAGGACCCAAACAAAAAAAGTTCGAGTTGTCGGTCAGCTTCTCCTTTCCCTCCTTTCCTGTGATGTCGATGGCTACGGGCACACCTTGGCGGTCGGTATAGTATATCTTCAGCGGGGTGTCCTCATTATGCACGATGCGCTCCTTGTACATCAGACAGGTGGCGGCATCGCCGAGGGTGAGGAATCGGTCGTAGTCGGCATTCATGCCATAGCAGTTGCCGGGGAAAGAGTTGACGAACAGCTCCAACTGGTTGTAGGCCCGCTTGCTGATGTGGATGCCCATGCGCGAGAAGGAGTTTTCGAGATGGTTGGTGCATTTCTGTATGTCGGTGTCGCCGCTCACTGCCACCACGAGGTTGTAGTGGGTATAGACGAGCTGCTTGCTCTCACGGGCTATCACCTCCTGCACACGCTTGATGTCCTCTACAGCCATCAGGTTGCTGGGGTTGGGCATGGAGGCATGGCGGTTTTTCTTCTTGTCGAGTAGGGCAAGCTCACGCTTCTGGTTGGGCACGAACACCATCTGGTTGAACACCACGCAGTCGGCTCCGGGCACGCTATCGACGATGCTCACGAGATCAACGGGCATACTGGTGTTGTTCACCTCGATATTTGCGTAGGGACGGATGACCGACGGCAAGTTGGCATAATCCACATCCACAAGGCTATACACCTTGCAGCTACGGTCCCCCATGCCGATGGTCTCGTCATCGACCTTGAAGTTGGTCATCGACACCACCTTGTCACGGAAGTTCATGGAGAAGAAACGGTCCACATACTCGCAGGCTTCCGTTTTGCCGAGGAATCGGGACTTCACGCCGGCATCCCTCAGCTGGTCGTGCACCTTGCGTATCTTCACCAAGAAGTCACGCCATTTCTTGTTGTCGAACGACATCAGACGGCTCTTCTTGTTCTCCTGTGTGATGGTGAGGTAGCAGACGCTGTCGGTAAAGGGTCTGCCGTTGAAATAGCGGAAGTAACTCTCGCTCAGGAACTCATGATTTCCACCGTTCTCTTCCTTGAATGCCTTCCTCACAAACACGTCCTGCTTGTGCAGCGCATAGCCTTCGCCCAAGGTCTGGGCAAGGGCGGCGAAGAGGTGGGTGAACTCATAGTAGGCCTCGATGTTGGCGGAATACTTCTGCACAGGGTTCTCCATCTTCAGAACAGCGGAGTATTCGCCCGTCTTGGTATAGAGCACGCCGATGCCATCCACTTCCTCGATGGAGAAGTAGATGTCCTGGAAGATGCGCTTGCGCTTCCCTCCCGTGCCGAATGCCTTGACACTGATGGCCATGCCCACGCAGATGGCTGAGAATATGAGTATGATGTATAGGGTCATTGTTCTTTTTCTTTTTTAATCGCAAAAAGGCGGGCGCACCCTCATGCGTGATGCCCCCACCTCCATTCACTTACAATCATTGATAGCTTTCCACTTGGACATAATGGATTCTCTTTTTTGTTTTACACTTTCTTTGAATAGGCATAGATGAATATGCCGTTGTCACTCTTCTTGCTGTGCAAGCCCTTGCGCTGCTTCATGACGATGAGAACGCCACCGACAGCTACGGCGAGGACTAGCAGCACGAGTCCTGCCACGAAACCGAAGATGCAGTAGCCGAGGATGAAACCCGCAACGGCTCCTCCTGCGGTGGCTGCCGCCCAGTAGATGTAGCGTCCCTGCAACCCGAAGAACTCCAATGGACGTTGCAGTCCCTTGAAAATGGGATAATCCGGAAAACGCTCTTGCTTTGTATCTGCCATAACTGTCAGTGTTTTAACGTTCTACATACTCACAATCTCACGCTGCGTTTAACCTCCAATGCCGAAGAACAGAGGCAGTGCCTGGGCTGCTGCAATGAGGAAAATACATGCGCCGACGACCATCATGATCTTCTTTTTCACGTCCTGTTCCTCGTTGTTCATGGCGATGTAAACGCTTATGGCTCCGACAATTGCAACGACACCTGCAATGGCATAGCAGAGCTTCACCACGATAGGTACATACTTGGCAATCTCCTCCGTCACTGTGGTAAGCGCGGTCGTTCCTGCCGAGTAGTCGCCGGCTGCGTTCTGTGCCATTGCTGCGGTGGTGCCGACAAGCAACATCAGGGCGAGCGTTTTCATGCGCTGTGAAGAGAAGAATCCCTTCACCTTCTTGTTAATCCTTTCAAACATTCTTTTTACCTTTTAATTTGTTACACTTTGAGTTATCTTATCTCGTATCACCTGTATCTCAAATCTGATAACCGAAGAAAGCGGGGAAGACGATGGTCGCTCCTATGAGGAACAGGCAGGCTCCCACCAGCATCATGATGTTCTTCTTCACTCCTTCTTCGCCCGTATTCATCTTTATATATATCTGCAAGGCGCTGACTATGACCACGATGCCCGCCACTGCATAGCACAGATAAACGATATAGAGCATCATCGTCACGGCATAGTCATGGGCACTCGCAAGTGCGTCCGCTCCCCAGCTGTAGTCCACGTTGCCACACTTAGCACTGGCCAGAGCTGGGGTTAAAGCGGCATATAATGATAGAAATGCACTTCTTGTTTTTGACATCATATCTCATTATTGAGTGATTCCACCTTGACCATGTCACGTCCATTGTGACGAAGACCGCGGGCGATGATGGTGTTGTTCAATTCTTCCGAATACATGGGGTCGGAATAGGTGGTATTCACTTCCTCCATCTTCTTCTCGATTGCGCTTTGTATCTTTTCAAGCACATGAGGCTTGCTCTCTTCCGCAGTGGCGGCTGCCTCCTCTGTAGGCTCTGCAAGCTGCTTCTCCTCGTAGGCTGTCTCATATTGGTTGTCGCCTACGCTGAAACCACCGTCGCTCTCGCTGACCGCTATCGACTCTTCCTCGTCGGTCATGTCACTGACATCAAACGACTCGCCCTGTGACTTCTCGTCCTTGGGCTTTCCGTACAGATCCTGCACGATGATGACCGTATAGTAGATGACATAGATTATGGTCACGACAATGGCGAATATTACAAATGACTTCATATTTTCAAGTTTGATTTTACTATGGTTTGGCTTATTGCCGATGCAAAGGAACTACCTTTTCTTCAATCTTAAACCGAAATGACTTTCCGCGGAGCCAAATCTTAACTCTAATTTTGATTACACTCGCAATCATACTCAAAAATCAAACTCGAAAGGCACAAAAAAAGCCCTTCCGATAGGGAAGAGCTTGTAAAGAGGGTGGATGAAAAAAATGTGGATGGCTATATGGTCAGGTACTTGCCATGGGAGAAGTCCTGATGTTCGTTAGAGAAAACATAGCCCAACTGGTTGGACAAGCATTGGGTGTTGCCTATCCTGGCATCGATGTTGGTGTGCGAATGTCCGTATATCCAATAGTCTATGCCGCTATCGGTGATATAGTCCTCCAACTCTACGGTGAACGCCACGTTTGCCTTGCTGCCTTGAAACTTTGGGTGGAGCATACGGAACGATGGTACATGATGGGTGACAACAATCTTATGGGCTGCTTGCGAATATGCCACTGCATCCTTGATAAAGGTGAGGCAACGTTCATGCTCAGCATTGAATTGGGCATGGGTCATCAGCTCACCTTTATATAATATACGGCGGAAGTCGCTTATCACTTGCTCGGTGAAGTAAGCGTCCTCCAAAGGAATCCTCGACCAAAGGGTGGAGAGGATGATGTCGGTGTCGCCAATCCTCGCAATACCGTTGTAGTGGCTGAATACATTGGGACGTACCTCCAAGAGATAGCCGTCGGGCAGTGTCGCCACATCATAATATTTGTAGAACTCATGGTTGCCCATGCAGCAATGCACCTCCTTGTAGTTCTCCGATGCCCAGTCCCAAAAGGGATGCTTGGAGTAGTTGTCATCGCCGAGATAGCCGATGTCGCCGGCAAGCAGCAGTATGTCGCCCGTCACCTCCAAGGGGTGGGCTTTCAGATACCGCCAATTGTCGGCAAACTCCAGATGCAGGTCGGATGCGTATTGTATCTTCATATTGGTCATGCTTCTATAAACAATTCATCCAGTTGATCTAACAGTCCGGTCACAAATGCCTCGTCTTGACCGAGTGACTTTGACAATGGTTCTGCGAGAGTTGACCAGTCGGCTCTGATGGAGGCGACAAACTC
Source organism: Bacteroides sp. An269 (assembly GCF_002159755.1). Taxonomy (NCBI): domain Bacteria; kingdom Pseudomonadati; phylum Bacteroidota; class Bacteroidia; order Bacteroidales; family Bacteroidaceae; genus Bacteroides; species Bacteroides sp. An269. The sequence continues at coordinate 18,639 of NZ_NFJG01000007.1, read as the reverse complement.
CCTTATACATGCCACTATTGAAGCAGGAGCCTCAATGTTGTCCTCAGTCATTATGACCACATTTTTCAGGATGTCCGAACGGTGCTTCTTGATGTCTTTGGTGTTCACATGCTTGCCGTCCCGCTTGTCTGCCATGAGATTTAGGTAGGCTCTTGCCTTCAGTGCTATCAAGGCAGCGGAATTGGCATGGCGTATGCCATCAGTCAGTTGGCTGTGTGCGATAGTAAAGTGATAGTAATCATCGTCCATGATGATGGCACTAAGACTCGACACATCTTCATCGGTCGGGATAGGTTCTATGACAAATCCCTTTGGCTCTCCAAGCACGTCGGGGTGGCGTGACAGCAGTTCTATCATCTCGGGATAGCCGTCTTTACCATCAAGGAAACGATACATTTCATACCTTGGTGGCTCACCAGCCTCCTGTTTCCTCTTTTCAGGTCGATAGCCAGCCTCCCGCACAAACTGCCAGAAGCGATTGGCGAAAGCCTCGGTCATGTTCTCTACGATGACTATCATGTCGATGTCGTGTGTGGCGCGTGGACGCACCACGGTATTGGTCATGGTGATGTCACAGGCTGCTCCGCCTATCACCACATAGTTTTCTGAGTATTCCGCAAATGCTTCACGGAACTTGACTAATCCTTCCATTTCTGTTCACTGATTATTCGTTCTACTTCTTTTTCTACTCTCGGATCATCATCATCTCTCAACGAAAGGACAAGGGAAAGGCGATCAACCCACTGGCTTTTGTCGCCCATTTTGCTGACAACAGGGTATTTCCATACCTCTATGATATAGTTGCCGTCATAGATGTTGGGATTCTCCATGACATCAGCCGACTTGACGGCACGATATTCCTTGCTTGTCATCATTATCATCTCTTCCCGGTCACGATTAAGCATGGAATAATGTGCCAGGGCATTGATGCCGCATACGGGGTATTCCGCATCCAAGCGTATGTCATCGCAAAAGATGCGGTTCTCCACAGGTGACAGCAAGACGTTCTGAGCCTTGTCCCACAGTTCCTTGCCCTTCAACTCGAAGTGTACCACCTTGCTGCGCTGTCCGTTCTGAATCTTTTGACACAGTCCTACATCTTCAAGACAGGTGACACCCAACGTGACGCTTTCGTAAGAATATGGAAGCAACGGTGCAATATCCCTTGGCGACATTCCTTCAATACTGCCCACCTGTAGGTGATAGAGTAGTATGTATTGCGCCACAGGGGTCAATACTTCGGCAATCTTCCTGTTGCTTGTCTTCTCCAATGCTATGATGCCTGGCAGATGGGCATATTCCTCGGACATGACAAAGAAGACTCCTTTGTCTGCCAGTCTGTGTCGCTCGTAGGTGGGTCCGGGCGCAAGGATAAACACCGCAGGCAGTCCCAGGGCTTCGGTCAACCGCTTGCCCGTGATGGCGCAAGTCCGTGGAGAGGGATTGCCCTTCTTGGGCTCAACGAACAGCAGGGGCGTGCCTTGGTATGTGCCATCATAGAAACGGTATGAGAGTTTCTCGCCAACCGTGATGCCTTTCAGGCTTTCCTTGGCACGAGGTTCCACCTCAAAGCGTCTGCCCAATATCCTTATTTCTTTTTTCAATTCCATTCTGCTACATTTTAATAATGTATTAAAACGATGCAAAAATAAGGATAATAATTGAGAATCAAGCATGTTTGGGCGAAAAAGTGCAGATTTGATATGTAATTTCAATGCATTTGAGCCATTTTTGCATCAAATGATGGTGTTTTCGTCTTTATAATGTCATTCAGATGCCGTTCGTTTCTTCCTCATCAGATAGTCGTTGACATCCTTGTAGTCGGCATATCTGAAGGACTCGTCCGTCACCCTGTACTCGAATACATTGCTGATGCTCTCAACCGTCTTGCGTCCTGCCTGGTCGTTGTCGAGGAAGCAATGGATGTGGGTGTAACGGTCAAGGTAATGCAATGCCTGTTTGAGGTTGGCGACTGAGTTCAGTATCATATAGTCGCAAGGGCTTTCAACGACAAACCATCGGTCTTGCTGTTTAACGAGGGTCATATAAGCAAGGAAGTCCATGAAGCCCTCAAAGACCAGACAACCGTTTTGCCACTCGTTGAACGTATGGGCAAGCAGGGTGATGTCCTTATGCCCGATGCAGCCCTTGAAATAGGGATTGCGCACCTCATGTCCTTCACTCAGATTGCCAAAGGCAATGCCATAGTAATGTTTTTGCTCAACCTTGTAGTGTATCTCCCTGCAATACATCCTGCCAATGGTGATGTCTATCCGTCGGCTACTGAAATAGGACAGCAGAGAATGGTTGCTCAGTGGGAGCAGCTTCACATCGTTCATCTTGGTTGTCGTGTATTCCTTGGCTGCGATAGCGGTCTCGATTGCCTTATCCACAGTGGCAATACTCTTGGACGCAAGGTAGGCAAGGGCATCGGAAACGGATTGTTTGTTATACATACGCTTTACCAGCTCCACAAGGTCACCGCCCTCCTTAATGGCGTAGTCGTACCACAGGTTCTCCTTCTTGCTGACCTTGAACGATGCGGTCTTCTCGTCCCTGAAGGGTGACAGATACCAGTAGGCATTGCCCTTCTTCTTTTTCAGCGTTACATTCTCCTTGTCTAAGAAGTCTATAATGCTCAGTTTCTTCGATTGTTCAATATTCATTGTACTTTCATTTGTTCGGTTTTACTTTGTCCATGGAAACAGTTTACTTTACCCTTTCTCCTATATAGGCACACCCGTAAACTAAACCATTTGCTAAACTACTTTTCCGCTTCCCAATTCAGCCTCCGATTTCGGTTTACTTTGGCCTTATTTCTTATATATAGGTACGGACGTAAACTAAACTGGTTTCTGAACTGTTTTTATTCCTCTTCATGGAACAGGTCAATCTCGGCAGGTGTATATCCGAAATAGTAATGATTATCCCGCTTCACTATGAGCTTTTGCTCGTTAATCAGGTATTTCAGCATTTTGATGATGACGCTTCTGCCACGCTTAAAGCCAATGTCTGCATAGGCTTGCGTTAATTCCTCCACCATGCGATCGAATCCTTTGATAGGTTTCTCCTTGAATGCAGCCGTCAGCGCCTCGTTATGCTGTTCGGATGTCAAGTCTTGGTAAGTAAACCTTGACGGTTGCTTGTCACCTTCTTCCTTCTCCGGCGTGTGCTCGACAATCTCTGGCAACCCTTCCTCATTGACTGTAAAGGCAAACGGCTTGAACTCCTTCTCACGGATGTGCATCGCCTTCACCTCGCTGATGTCGGGATTGGTGGTGCTCTTGGTGATGACAAGCACCGTCTCTGCCTTGTTGTTCATCTCCGTACCGATATGCCCGCGCACGTTATTGTCGCCCTTGTTCTGATGCAATACGCAATGGATGTGCAGGTCATACTTTGATGACCATTCCATCATCTTGTTGATGACCTCGACCGATTCTCCCGCATTGTTGATGTCGAGAAGCAGGTCTCTGATTCCGTCGATGATGACCAGTCCATAGCTTTGGTCTTGGGCAAGCGCATAGTCTATGACCTCTATCCTGACGGAGGGCGTGTACTCTCTCAGACAGATAAAGTCAAGGTTCTCGTTGTCGATGCTTGTAGGTAGACCAGCGAGCTTCAGGATGCGCTCCAGCACATTATGGCAGTGATAGCGGCTCTGCTCCGTATCTACATACAGTATCTTGCGTTTCCCCTCTGGCAGACTGGCGCGATAGTTCAGTACCTTGCCGTTGGCGAGGGAAGCGGCTACCAAGGCAGACACGTTGAAGGTCTTTTTCGCCTTTGCCTTACCAGTAGAAGCACTGAAGTTGCCCAATGTGGCTATGCTGGAATTATCAACCCATATAATCTGAGGAGGTGTTTTATAAGTATCTGTTGCCTTTATCAACGATTCGCTCAATATGCGATTGAGACGCTGTACTCCTTCCTCTTTTGAGTTAGGCTGTACATGTTTGTTATTTTCTTCCATTTTCATTCTTTCGGATTATCAATTTCTATTTTCGTTACCATTCCAATGACCTCTTGTTTGTTTTGGAGCAGCCACTTGTCGATTTCTTCTCTATTAAAATACAGCATTTTTCCCCTTGGCTTATAGTGTGGAACTTCTTTTGCGGCTGTAAGTTTGTATAGCAGGCTTTCAGAAACACCAATATACTTACATGCTTCGTCAAACCCCAAGACGGTTTTGGTCTGCTTGACCATCTTCTCCAATTCCTCGATTCGCTCTATTAGTTTGTCAATAGGTCCCAAAGCCTCCAAACTGTCTTCTATTGCGACAATTCGCTCATAGAGTCTAAAATGTCTTTCATTCATGTGTCACGTACCTTAATTAAATTGTTTACAGACAGTAGCACGGTTATATTAGCCGTCTATTCTTTCTTTGTGTAGATAGTACATATTCCTCTGCTTCTCTTTGAATCTCGTTCTTCGATTTGCCCTTGGTTCCTTGAAGCCATTCATCTATCTCAGATTTGAGGAACATGATGCGTTTGCCTCTCTTGTGAAACGGTATTTCCCGATTGCTTGTCCAGCAATATATGGTATGCTCTACCGGATGTGTTGGGAGATAAGCACATAATTCAGCAACCGTAAACCATGTTTCTTCTTTTTCTGATTGAACAAGTTCATATATACCATCAATCTTGTCTTCTAATGATGACAGCTTTTTCAGTACCCCCGTTATAGCGTTGGGAATATCTTCAAATCTTATACTATTTTCTTCCATGCTAATTATTTTTTATGATTTTTGATGCAAAGTTATGGGGAGACTGTCACTAAATAGAAAAAGTAACGTGATAGTAAGGCAGTATCAACCAAACTATCACGTTTTTACTTTCATTTAGCAGAATTATTGTGATTTATTCCTCTCTTAATATCTGTTCGATGGATTTGCAGATGGCATATTGACTTGCTGTCATGGAAACGTTTCTTCTTATCCTTGAAAGAGAAGAGGAAAGACAACTTGAAGTTATGAATTTCTCTGTTCCATCCTTTTTGATACTGGTTAAGAAGCGACCTTCTCCCATGACATATTGCCAATTATTGTTTATCAAATGGTATTGAGCCATAGCGTCAAACAGTACGGCTACATTACGTACATTCTTTACACGGATAGATGCGTCCAAGTCGCACTTGAATAGGCGACACAACTCGCTACGCACATCACTGTTGTCGGCAAAATCAAATATGTCGTGACTTTGGACAAGTTCTACCAACAAATCCATCTGTCTGTCTGACAATTGGCATCCCAAAGTGAGGATGGACGATTTCTTTCGGGTAAGGATTGGCAGACCAGTACCCACATGTTGAAGAAACAACTCAATAAGTTCCTGCTTGGAATAATCTTCTTTTTTCTTGATTATTGACACACACTTAGAGTCTCTAAACAAAGTACCAATAATGCCAATTGCCATCTGTCGCGAGTTCTTACAACGTGCACAATCACAGTCAATATATTGGTGACTGCGCTCAAATAGTTCTATGAAGTACTCTGTCTTCATATGATTCTTTTCAGCTTGAAGATACCAACTTCTTGCGATCTCAAACAACTCATACAGTTCTCTGTAGAAGTCTTCTGTACACTCCACATGTTTGTGGACACGCTTGCTCTCTTCAAAAAGAGAGAAGCCAAAAAAGGCTGTCTTTTTTCATTTTTATCTGTTTATTGTTATAAATGTTTGGTTTCCACGAAAGGTTAAAGTGCCAAAACAATAGCATCATTACATAGAATGTTGAAAATGAAAGGCACTAAAAACCACCTGTACAATAAAGGACTTATTGATACAAGTGGTCTTCTATACTAAGTGCTTACAAATGATAATCACTATTCATCTATGTCCAACTTAAAAGCTTCTGTAGCTTCATCTTTCTTCTTGTCAATTACTTTTGCGTAGATTTGCGTGGTTTTTACATTGGTATGCCCTAACATTTTGCTTACGGTATATATGTCTGTACCGTTAGCCAATTGTAACGTTGCATAGGTGTGGCGGAAGCAATGAAAGGTGATGTGCTTGGTAATCCCTGATGCTTTTACCCACCGTTCCAAAGGCCTAGATATCCATGAAGGGTCAGGCAGTCCGGCAAACACCAACAGTTCTCCGTCTTTCTTGCGCTCACCGCAAAGCTTGTATGCCTGTGGCGATATAGGCATGTATTCAACGCCCTTAGTCTTCTGCTGAGTGAAATTGAGACGGTACCCACCATTGTATTCTTCAACCTCTGACCATTTAAGCTTTTGAATATCGCTATGTCGCATTCCTGTCAGTGCAGAGAACAAGGCTGCCCGTTTTAGTATATCATCACACGGAGTCTTTGCCAATATATTAAGTTCTTCCAGTGACAGATACTCTCTTCGAGCACTCTGAAACATGATATTTTTAGCCTTGGCAGCAATATCACAATTCAGATAGCCATCCACGAAAGCTTGTTTGAGTGCCGCCTTGAAGATAGAGAAGTACGTCGATGCCGTATTCCTTGAAATAGTTCCTTTCTTAGAACCACCCTGCGGTGCCTTTATCAAGAAGGAACGGAATGCCTCAATATACTTCATGTCAATCTGCGAGAACTGTATGTAGTCACACTTGGCAAACATTGACAACAGTGTGTGCAATCTGCGCCAGTTGACAACTATCGATTCTGACGCAGTTTCCTCTCTTTCTTTGATTAACTTCTCAATATACTCCAGAACATTGCATTTTGAGCGTTCGCTTTGTTCTGCCATTTCCATTTGCTGGTCAGTAAAGAGAGCCATGTTGTCGTACTCTTTTTGACGCAGGACTCGAACGCCATCCGCATAAAGGCAAGTTTCCATATCTTGCTTGGATTTACACTGAATAACGCCATTGTCATCTCGCTTGGGCTTGTACTTTATTCTACCAGCAACGGCTCGCTCGCTTCGTCGTTTATCCCATATAGGGGTAGTAATAGACCTCCTGAGATATTCACGCACTCGTTTGGGTTTGTCATTTCCCGTCTCATAAACAGGATAAGCTTCAAGATAGATGAACCACTCATCTCTCCACTCACTTTTCTTTAATTTGACGGAGACTTTAGTATAATCTAATCTTTTCATAATGGTTTTATATCTTTATAAAGTTTGTCTATTGATTCCTTGTGAGCATACACATAATTACCGATTTGCCGGGTCGGTATTGAGTATTTTCGTATATGAGCATACACGGTGCTGTCATCCAGATGAAATTTCTTGGAAATCTCACCTATTGTATAGCAATCCTCTGGTTCCATGCGGTACATGGTAACTGGTTTCCTTGGCTTGGTGTCAAGCGGAGACTGTCTTAACGGAAACAGATTCATTAGTTCTCCTTTGCATACAAGTCGTATTCCTTTCTCTGGCTCAATGAAGGAAATCTTTTTCATGTAGATGAGCCTATAAATGGTTGAGCGGCTTGCACCAAACATAGCATACGCTTCCGTTATGCTGATATACTCTTTAGACTTGGGCATATTGCTTACAATCTTGTCCAGTTCAAGTTGGCGTTTTTCTTCATCATGCTTACGCTTCCACGCCACCTTGGAGCATTTGGGTGAACAATACCAGGACTCCAAAGTCCTTGCGAAGAACTCTTCTCCGCACACAGGACATTTCCGTACTATCTTATACTTTGCTACTGCCATAATTCATTCATTTTGTAGTTCTTAATATCTATTCTTCTCATCATATCTACTTTTTCTTACAGGTACAAATAAGGTACAGATGTTTATAATAATAACGCAAAGATAGCAATATTATTGTGTACGGCCAAAAACAAGAAAAGCGTGTAACTCATTGAGCTACACGCTTTCCATTTGATATTGTATTCTTATTTCTCTATGTGCTTATTTCACCTCTTCAAAATCCGCATCCTGCACATTGTCTTTGTTGTTTGTGCTTTGGCTGTTGTTTGCCTGACCAGCGTTAGGACCTGCTTGTGCACCTCCTTGAGCACCGGTCTGGGCATACATTTCTGCGCTTGCTGCTTGGAAGGCAGCCTGCAGTTCTGCGCTTGCGGCGTCTATGCCTGCCAAATCCTGAGCCTTGTGAGCATCTTTCAATTTCTGAAGAGCGGCTTCGATAGGAGCTTTCTTGTCGGCAGGAATCTTGTCGCCAAGGTCTTTCAACTGATTTTCGGTGGTGAAAATCAAGCTGTCTGCCTGATTCAGCTTATCTACTTTCTCACGTTCCTTCTTATCGGCTTCTGCATTGGCAGATGCTTCGGCTTTCATACGTTCGATTTCTTCTTTGCTCAAGCCAGAGGAAGCTTCGATACGGATAGCCTGTTCCTTGCCGGTAGCCTTATCTTTGGCAGATACTTTCAGAATACCGTTGGCATCGATATCGAATGTAACCTCAATCTGGGGGACACCACGGCGTGCCGGAGCGATACCTGTCAAGTTGAACTGACCGATTGACTTGTTCTGTGCTGCCATCGGACGTTCGCCTTGCAATACGTGGATGGTCACTTCGGTCTGGTTATCGGCTGCCGTAGAGAATACTTCGCTCTTCTTGCACGGGATAGTCGTGTTGGCGTCAATCAGTTTGGTCATGACACCACCCATGGTTTCGATACCCAAGGTCAACGGAGTGACATCCAGCAATACGATGTTGCCTACACCAGCTTCTTTGTTCAATACGGCACCCTGAATAGCTGCACCTACGGCTACTACTTCATCCGGGTTTACACCTTTTGAAGGAACTTTACCGAAGAAGTCTTGAACCAGTTGCTGAACTGCCGGGATACGTGAAGAACCACCTACAAGGATGACTTCGTCGATATCCGAGTTGCTCAAGCCTGCATCGCTCATGGCTTTCTTGCACGGTTCCAGACAAGCCTGGATTAAATCGTGGGTCAATTGTTCGAATTTAGCACGAGTCAATGTCTTAACCAAGTGCTTGGGCACACCGGCTACCGGCATGATGTACGGCAGGTTGATTTCGGTAGATGAAGAAGAAGACAATTCAATCTTTGCTTTTTCAGCTGCCTCTTTCAGACGTTGCATAGCCATCGGGTCAGTAGTCAGGTCGGCACCTTCATCGTTCTTGAATTCTTGAACCAGCCAGTTGATGATAGCTTGGTCGAAGTCATCACCACCCAGGTGTGTATCACCATTGGTTGCCAATACTTCGAATACGCCGCCACCGAATTCCAGTATTGAAATATCGAATGTACCGCCACCGAGGTCGAACACAGCTACTTTCATGTCCTTGTTGGCTTTGTCGACACCGTATGCCAAAGCGGCTGCTGTCGGTTCGTTGACAATACGTTTCACGTCCAGTCCTGCAATCTGTCCGGCTTCTTTCGTAGCCTGACGCTGTGAGTCTGAGAAGTATGCCGGAACGGTAATAACGGCTTCGGTTACTTCCTGGCCCAGATAATCTTCAGCGGTTTTCTTCATCTTCTGAAGAATCATGGCTGAAATTTCTTGCGGAGTGTACAGACGTCCGTCAATGTCTACACGCGGTGTATTATTTTCTCCTCTTGCTACTTGATAAGGAACACGAGAGATTTCTTTCTGAACTTGGTCGTATGTTTCACCCATGAAACGTTTGATAGAATATACTGTACGTTTCGGGTTCGTGATAGCCTGACGCTTAGCGGGGTCGCCCACTTTACGTTCGCCGCCGTCTACGAATGCTACGACTGAAGGAGTGGTGCGTTTGCCTTCGCTGTTGGCAATCACAACCGGTTCGTTACCTTCGAATACTGCTACACATGAGTTTGTAGTTCCTAAGTCAATACCAATAATCTTTCCCATAATTGTATTTTTTTTATTTGTTTGCTAATTAAGTTGATTTTGTAACACCGAAGCGTTACGCTTATTAGTAAACAAATGCCGTGCCAAGCGTAAAAGTCCTTTGTTTTGTTTTGTGTGGACTGACAAAATGTCGGTCGAAACTGACAAGCTAAATAGATATGCTTAGACAGTGTGTCGGATAGAAGTGCAGATTGTGGCTTTTTCGAACCGGATATCAATGCAGTATTGGCAGGTTGTTACTGTTCGATTTAGACTTTATTAATGCGGATGTGTCGGGTTTTTCGTTATTTTTGCCCTTTCGTTAGCAAAAGAGTCATGAAATATCTATACCTTATTATATATATAGCAATCGGATGGTTCTTGGGAATAACAGCCGCACAAGCTCAACATCAGATAGTGACCGGACGGTTGGTATTGGAAAACGGGAATCATGAAGAACCTCTTTCATATGCCAACGTGGCGGTTTTTCGTTTACCGGATACGCTCTTGGTGAAAGGTGTGGTTACGGATACCAGTGGACATTTTTGTCTAGACTTCAAGAGAAAAAGTAAAATCGGCTATTTATTGAGGGCTTCATTTACCGGATGTGTTCCTTTGCTGAAAGTACTTGATGAAGTGGGAGATACTATCCGGTTGGGAACGTTGCGGATGCATGATGAAGCTTTACGTCTCTCGGAAGTGGTAGTGACAGCTCCACTTAAACCGATGGAACAGAAGGGAGATACTACCATTTACAATGTAGCGGCATTTCCTACTCCCGAAGGTTCATATTTGGAAGCCTTGGTACGGCGCATCCCTGGGTTGTCGTATGATTCGAAGAGCGGAGAAATGAAATTTAACGGCTATCCTATTCGGCAGATTACGGTAAACGGGAAAGACTTTTTCCGTGGGAACAAAGATGTGGTTCTGGAAAACCTGCCTGTTAGATTTGTCAGCCAGCTGAAAGTGTATGACAAACCGACAGAACAGGAAAAGATTACCGGCATGAAATCGAATGAGAAAAATTATGTGCTCGACTTGCAAACCAAACGGGAGTTTAATGGAACCCTGCTGGCAAATATTGAAGCTGGTTATGGCACGCACAAACGTCGTGATCTGAATGGCAGGATGATGCGTTTTAAAGAGAATGGGGATAATTTTATGGTAAGCGCACGTTCGACTAACCGCAATTCTACCACCGCTGATGAAGACAACATTTCCAATTCGGTCAACCTGAATGTTTCGAAGAATGTGAAAGAAGGATTAAGTCTGTCGGGAAATGTCAATTACATGTATAACCGTGACGGAGGGCTATCAGGGACATATAGTGAACAATACTTGAGTAGTGGTAATCAGTATCTTTTGTCGGAAAATGATCAGTTGGGGAAGAACCAGAATACGAATGGACGTTTCGATATGAACTGGGATATCAGCAAGCAGACCACTCTTATCTTTTCTGCTATGGGAGGTTATGGCGATGATGAAAGCCGGAACGAAAGCCGTACCGCTACTTTCAATGCTCCTCTGGATGCTGATACGAAAGCACCTTTTGCCCATATTGACGAGATAGGTAGGGAGATGTGGATAAACGACAACCGTCAGCAAACTTTGGGGCGAGGCAAACGTTTCAATTATGATTTGCGCCTGGAACTGGTGCAGAAAATCGGCACGAAGGGAGATTTTTTAAGCCTTGATGTCAACCATACTTATCAAAAGAACCGCCAGCATGCTTATACACTTTCTTCTATAGACTATTACCAATTGCAGAATGTGTCGGGAGGTGATTCGCTTTATTACCAGAACCAGTACCGCCATACGCCTCAAAGCTCGATGAATGATGAAGTGCGTTTGGGCTATACACATGCTTTTACCAAGAAATCACATATACAGCTTTCGTACGGATTAGAGAATGATTATGAACGTTTAGACGGTATGACTTATGATTTGTCTCGTCGGGAAACCGGGCATTTTGTCTTAGGTGCTTTGCCGGAAGGATATGAAGTGGATGAGGTGGATAGTCTGCGTACAAGAAGTCATAGTCGTACTCTTGGACATAATCTTTCATTTCGTTACAACTATACGGATGAAGTTTGGGGAATGGTGGCAAGTGTGGACATGACTCCCCAACGCCGTTCTATTGAACAGGCTACGGGCGAACATTATGCTGATACAGTGGTACGTTCGGTAGAATGGCGTTCGCAACTGAGTTTTTCGTACCAGAAAGACGGACGTTTTTTTGTGTTAAGTTATAACGGGAATACTTCGCAGCCTCGGTTGGAAGATATGATGGCACCTACCGATTACAGTTCGCCCTTGTATATTCGCCGGAGCAATCCGCACTTGCGTCCTTCGTACCGGCATTCGATGCATGCGATATTCAACAATTTCCAAAAAGGTTTTATGGCTTCGCTTATGTGGAATCAGACTTTCAACGCGGTGACGCGTGCTACCTATTATGATAGAGAGACAGGAGGACGCGAGACTCTTCCGGTTAATATTAACGGTAATTGGGGGATTATGGGAAACGGGTATTACGACAAGCGCATCAAGCAATTTCATGTGAACATAAATGCTTCGGGAGGATACGACCGCAACGTGAGTTTAATCAATGAAGACGGGACTCAGAATAGCCGGAGTGTGACGGGGGCTACTACATTGAGCAGTAACGTGCGGTTGGCTTACTTGCCGTCGTGGGGCAATATTGATTTGACTGGTACATGGACATTTTACCAATCGAAGAACTCGTTACAGAACCGTAATACGTATACCCGGAACTATACGTGCGGCATAGAAAGTTCGGTTAATTTGCCGTTTCATTTCATGGTAAGTACAGATGCCGGTTATGTATTCCGTAGTGGAACCGGTATGGATGGAAAAAGCGATAATGAACTTTTGTGGAACTTGAAAATTTCGTGGAAGTTCTTGAAAGAGAGGCGAGGAGAATTGTCAGTTTACTGGGCAGATATCCTGAGCCAGCGGAAAAGCTTTACGCGTTATGCCAGTGCTACGGCTTTCAGCGAACGGTATGAAGAACAATTGAGAGGGTATGCCATGGTTTCTTTCATTTATCGTTTCGAGCGTATGAAGTGAAAGAAACGCTGCTTGATGCGGATTGAGGTGGATGCGGTTACGATTTGAGTTTTTTAGATGAATATAGGTGCAATCCACCATGCAATCAACATCAAGCCGTGTTGCAGTCAAGTGATTAGTTGCCCGAAAGCTTTTCACCTGTGTTGCGTGTCAGCGTCAGAATTTCGGTACCATTTTCGTCCAGCAGGGCGAGGGTTTGGTCTTGGTTGGAAGAGAAGCTGTTCACTTTGCTCAGTGCTTCCAGAATCTGACGTTCAGTTTCCATATCAGGGCAAGCCATCATCGTGGAAATCATTTGTGAGAATTTCAACGAGTTATCTTTGCCTTCTTCTTGCGAGAAACTTCCATTGATAACATTACAACCGGCATTGCCGTGTACCCGTTTCTGTTCGATATCAAAAGCTAGGAACGGCGTGTTTTCGGTTTTGCCAAGTTGTGTATTGCCGATGGCACTGACAATCCATTCACCGTTTAGGTCATTGATGGAAAAAGCGGGGAGCTGGCGTTTCTCCAGTGTCATAAGCGCTTTGCCTTCTGCATCGGTCAGGCTTAAGCCCTGGGCTGTTTCGGTGTATCCCGTTACGTTGTCCAATGCTTGCAATACTTTGCTTTCTGTTTCCATATCCGGACACATCATACGGGTCGTTCCTATTTGTCCGAACTGTATCTTCCCCGGATGTAATGAGTCTATCTCGAAACTTCCTGTCATCCGGTTGCATCCGGCATTCCCGTATACTCGTTTTTTTTTCATGTCCAGTCCGATAAATGGTGTGTTGGCAGCATTGATTTTATCGCCGTTTACCGTTACGATGTTCCATTCTCCCGTCAGGTCAATAGGCTGTACGGCTTGTTTGCTACTTTTACATGCACTCATTCCTATGCCTGCACAAAGCAGGACAGCTGCTTTTAAAACTACTTTCTTCATAAATTTTGTCCTTGTTTTAGATAGTTTGCTATTACAAAAATACGGATATACTCGGAATACTGCATGAAGTTTCGGAAAAATTTATATCTTTGCAGGGTGAACGGTAACGTTTACCGGGCATTAAATCTGAAAAATAAGAAATGAGTAAAGTATTGATTATCGGTGCAGGCGGTGTAGGTACCGTGGTTGCACACAAAGTGGCTCAACATCCCGAGGTGTTTACGGAAGTGATGATTGCCAGCCGTACCCAGTCGAAGTGCGATGCAATTGTAAAAGCAATCGGCAATCCCAACATCAAGACCGCTAAGGTAGATGCAGACAATGTAGACGAACTGGTGGCTTTATTCAATGGGTTTAAACCCGAAATCGTTATTAATGTGGCTCTTCCATATCAGGACCTGACGATTATGGAAGCTTGCCTGAAAGCGGGCGTGAATTATCTGGACACGGCAAATTATGAGCCGAAAGACGTGGCTCACTTCGAATATAGCTGGCAATGGGCATATAAGAAACGTTTCGAGGATGCCGGGTTGACCGCTATCTTAGGTTGCGGCTTCGATCCGGGGGTAAGCGGTATATACACGGCATACGCAGCCAAGCATCATTTCGACGAAATCCAGTACTTGGATATCGTAGACTGCAATGCGGGCAACCATCATAAGGCTTTCGCCACCAACTTCAATCCCGAAATCAACATCCGCGAGATTACCCAGAACGGACGTTATTACGAGGACGGGAAGTGGATTACCACCAAGCCGCTGGAAATCCATAAGGATTTGACTTATCCCAATATCGGTCCGCGCGACTCGTATTTGCTTTATCACGAGGAACTGGAGTCGTTGGTGAAGAATTTCCCGACCATCAAGCGTGCCCGCTTCTGGATGACCTTCGGCCAGGAATACCTGACCCACCTGCGTGTGATTCAGGATATCGGCATGGCAAGCATCGAGCCGATTAATTATAACGGAATGGAAATCGTGCCGCTCCAGTTCTTGAAGGCAGTGCTGCCTAATCCGCAAGACCTGGGCGAGAATTACGAAGGCGAAACGTCTATCGGATGCCGCATCCGGGGTATCAAGGACGGTAAGGAGCGTACCTATTATGTATATAACAACTGCTCGCATCAGGAAGCCTATAAGGAAACCGGCATGCAAGGCGTAAGCTATACGACGGGTGTTCCGGCGATGATTGGCGCGATGATGTTCGTGAAAGGCTTGTGGAAGCGTCCGGGTGTATGGAACGTGGAAGAATTCGACCCCGATCCGTTTATGGACGAACTGAACAAGAACGGCTTGCCGTGGCATGAGGTATTCGACGGCGATTTGGAACTGTAATTCAGTGAATAATTAACAATGAATAATTAATTAACGGGATTTGCTTCGTTGTTAGTTATTCATTGGGGATGTCACTATTCATTATTAACTATTCATTATTAATTAAAGAAATGATTGTAGGCGACAAGGCTCCCGATTTATTGGGCGTGGACCAAAACGGGAAAGAAATACATTTGAGCGATTACAAAGGGCGTAAAGTGGTGCTTTATTTCTATCCGAAAGACATGACCTCGGGCTGCACCGCTCAGGCATGCAACCTGCGTGACAATTACGATGAACTGCGCAAGGCAGGTTATGAAGTGGTAGGTGTAAGCATCAACGACCAGAAGTCGCACCAGAAGTTTATTGAGAAAAACCAGCTTCCCTTTACGCTGATTGCTGATACGGAACATAAACTGACCGAGGAATTTGGCGCATGGGGTGAGAAGAGCATGTGCGGCCGCAAGTATATGGGCACGTTCCGTACGACATTTATTATCAACGAAGAAGGTGTCGTAGAGCGTGTCATCTCTCCGAAAGAGGTGAAGACAAAAGACCATGCGGCGCAGATATTAAAATAATCATGAAGGTACGAGGTACCAGTTGACTAGGTACTAGGTTTTAAATAGGTTTACTTATGTATTTAGAGCCTGGTCAACTAGTACCTGATACCTAGTCAACTAAAAGAATAAGGTATGGCAAAAAAAGATGAATTGGCATTTGAAGGAGGGGTAGAAAGTGCTTCTTCGAAACCGAATAACAGCGAGAAGTTAAAGGCATTGCAAGCTGCAATGGATAAGATAGAAAAAAATTTTGGTAAAGGGTCGATAATGAAAATGGGTGATGACCATGTGGAAGAAGTGGAAGTCATTCCTACCGGCTCTATCGCCTTGAATGCGGCATTGGGGGTAGGAGGTTATCCCAAAGGACGTATTATTGAAATCTACGGACCAGAATCTTCGGGAAAAACGACACTTGCCATCCATGCCATTGCGGAAGCACAAAAGAATGGAGGTATTGCGGCATTTATTGATGCTGAACATGCGTTCGACCGTTTCTATGCGGCAAAGTTGGGAGTAGACATTGACAATCTGTGGATTTCCCAACCGGATAACGGCGAACAGGCATTGGAAATCGCTGAACAATTGATTCGCTCATCGGCTATCGATATTATTGTTATCGACTCGGTGGCTGCCCTTACTCCGAAGGCAGAGATTGAAGGTGATATGGGCGACAATAAAGTCGGACTGCAGGCACGCTTGATGTCGCAGGCTTTGCGCAAGCTGACTTCGGCTATCAGCAAGACCAATACCACGTGTATTTTCATCAACCAGTTGCGCGAGAAAATAGGCGTAATGTTTGGCAATCCCGAAACTACTACCGGAGGAAATGCCTTGAAGTTTTATGCTTCCGTACGTTTGGATATCCGCCGTATCTCCCAATTGAAAGACGGGGAAGATGTAATCGGAAACCAAGTGCGTGTGAAAGTGGTGAAGAACAAGGTCGCTCCTCCTTTCCGCAAGGCAGAGTTTGACATCATGTTCGGTGAAGGTATCTCGCACAGTGGAGAGATTATCGATTTGGGGTCAGAATTGGGCATTATCAAGAAAAGTGGTTCATGGTATAGCTATAACGATACTAAGTTGGGGCAAGGACGTGATGCTGCCAAGCAGTGTATTCAGGATAATCCCGAACTGGCTGATGAATTGGAAGAGCTTATCTTTTCAGCTTTGAAGGATAAAGAATAATATGAAAATGTCCGCCAGTCTTATTTTGAGAGATAAAAGTTAGATGAAGATTGATTGCGGATATTCAATAGAATAAAATGTAATACCAATATAGAAGGTGGACCGTCATCTTCGGGCAGGGAGGACGGTTTCCCTTTTTTAATCTATCTAATTATGAATATGAAATTGACACATCTGCTTTTTACTGTCGGTGCTTTGCTGTTGGCTGTTGCCGGCAAAGCTCAGAAAGTTTCGGCCGATATACCTTATCGTTTTGCTACGCGGGCAGAAGCACAGATGCTTATTACCGACATAGACCAATATACTAACAGCTGGAACCAGTTCGATATCAATGCGCGCCTTCAGTCCCTAAACGGAAGGAAGTCACAATTATTGACATTGGCTATGGAGTCGACTCGCGAATGGGGCGATGCAGACCGGTCAAAATTGAATAAAGCATTTATGGCAGTAGAGGCGGCTATCAAAAAACAGAAGTTGAAACTTCCTTTTCCTTCCGAAGTGATTTTGTTGAAAACTTCTATGGCAGAAGAAGGAGGAGCGGCTGCTTATACTCGTGAGAATTGGATAGCTATCGGTGAACAGGTTTTGGAAAAAGCGTCAGATGATGATTTGGCACGTCTTATAGCACATGAACTTTTCCATCTTTTGACAAGGGCAGATGTTGCATTCAAGAAAAAGGTTTATTCTGTAATTGGATTTAATGTACTTGACCGTCCGATTGTTTTCCCTGCCGATTTGATGCAAAAACTTATTTCCAATCCGGATGTAAGTTGTCATGACAGTTATGCACCATTTACAATAGATGGTAAGTCAATGAATTGTGCCATGGTGATTTATACCGATAGGGCTTATACAGAGGGTTCTTTAAATCAATATATACAAATAGGGCTTGTACCTTTGAATGAACAATTTATACCTTACCAGCAAAACGGAATAACTACGATTTATGCTCCTGAGCAAGTTTCTGACTTTCAAGAACGGATAGATAAGAATACAGCGTATGCCATTGATCCGGAAGAAGTATTGGCAGACAATTTTTCTTATGTATTGTTTGGTAAAGCTGATTTGTCCGACCCGCAGTTAGTGGAAAACTTGGCAAAAGCCATGCAGTAAGAAAGTATGTTTGGAGTACAAAGACACGAAAAACACCGTTTTTTCAATGGATAATTGACGTTTTCTCTCGGTGTTTTTCGTGTTTTTATATTCTATTTTTTACATTTTTAGCTGGTAGGTAAAAGTATGTTGTAAAGCAGGGGCTGATTATTCTTATTTTTTTGTGAACGTGCACGGGAATATCCAATTTTTTTTATATCTTGCAAACGTAACCTTTTAAAAAATATACGATTATGGAAGTACATCATGATGAAGCGCAGAGAAAGTTTTGGGTAGAAGTTGATGGCTATAAGGCAGATATGGCTTATGTATTGGGTAAAGATCATTTGGATATTCGCCATACACTTGTACCGGAAGCGATTGGTGGAAGAGGCATTGCCTCAATGTTGGTGAAAACTGCATACGATTATGCTCGGAATAAGGGTTTAAAGCCCGTTGCTACATGTTCTTATGCTGTACGATGGTTGCAAAGGCATCCTGAATATCAAGGCGAAATCAGCGCGGATTATGCAGGAAGTGGTACTTGCGCCTTATAAGAGAAGTAAAGAATAGGGGGCAAAATTCAATTTTTGAAATATGAACTTTCAATTTTAAAAACTGTTTTTGAATTTAGTTCCTATGTTTGTAATGTGCTAGCAAAATAGCATAAAGCCAAGAGAATTATTAAATTTGTAAATGAAAGAAATAACTTAATAAAACCTATGACTTTATGCGT